>NZ_JBHJUK010000096.1:0-35858 GCF_042266225.1 Kitasatospora sp. NPDC056181 | reverse complement strand
CCCGGACCCCGTCCGGGCGGGCGCGGCGTCATGCGGGGGCACGGCGTCATGCGGGGGCGCGCCGTCATGCGGGGGCGCGGCGTCATGCGGGGGTTCGCCCGTCGCCGGTGCCGCCGGTGACGGCACTGGCGACCTCGGTGCCGCCGGCTACGGCGCCGCGGTGCGCTGGCCGGGGATCGAACGGTCGCGCTGGAGGTCCAGCAGCTCCCGGAAGAGCCCATCCTCCAGGGCGGCCAGCTCGTGCCAGGTGCCGGTCTGGACGATCCGGCCCGCGTCCATCACGATCACCCGGTCCGCCACCGCCGCGTTGGCGATGTTGTGGGTCACCAGGAGGGTGATCCGCCCGGGCGCGAGTGCGCGCAGCGCGTGCAGGATCCGGTGCTCGGCGCGCGGGTCGAGGTCGGAGGTCGGCTCGTCCAGGATCAGCAGCCCCGGGCTGCGGGTGGTCCGGTAGAGCGCCCGGGCGACGGCCGCGCGCTGCCAGCCGCCGCCGGACAACTCGGCCCCGCCCCACCAGCCCTGGGCCAGCAGGGTGCGCCAACCGGAGCGCAGCCGCGCCACCACCTCGTCGAACCCGGTCTGCCGGGCGGCCCGTTCCACCTCGGCCATCAGGTCGTCGGTGAGGTGGCCCAGGTGGATGTTCTCGGCGGCGCCGAGCGGCCAGCGGGCGAACTCCTGGGGGACGCGCGCCACCCTGGTCCACATCCCCTCGGCGTCCAGCCGCTCGACCGGCACACCGTCCCAGAGGATCTGCCCCCGCTGCGGCAGGTAGAGGCCGGCCAGGAGCTTGAGCAGGGTGGACTTGCCGCTGCCGTTCTGCCCGATCACCGCGACCACCTCGCCCCGGCGCAGCGTCATGCTGACGTCCCGCAGCGCCGGTTCCTGTTGTTCGCCCGGGTAGGCGTGGGAGAGCCCGAGGACCTCCACCACGGCGGGGGCGTCGGGGGTGTGGTCACCACGCCGGACGCGGTGGCCGCCGGCCTCGTCCAGGAAGGTGAAGTAGTCGTCGAGGTAGAGGCCCATCCGGTAGAGCCGCGCGCCGTTGCCGACCACGCCCTGCAGACCGGAGGCGGCGGTGCGCAGCGCGAAGGTGGCGGTGCCGGCCGCGGCCAGGTCGATCCGCCCGGTGGCGACCAGGAAGAGCAGGGTGCCCCAGATCAGCGCGCTGCCGGCGCCGGTGCCGAGCGCGGCGAGCAGGGAGACCCGGGCCGCCTCCCGGGTGGCCCGGTCGGTGGCCGCCACGATCTTGGCTTCGGCGCGGCGGTACTTCGCCATCATGAAGGGGGTGACCTGGTCCGAACGGACCTGGTCGGCGCGGGCCTTGTCGACGAGGAACCAGCGGTAGACCCGCAGGGCCTGGCGGTCCTCGTCGGTGGTGACGGCCGCGAGGTAGTGGATCCGGGCGGTCCGGACGGCGGCCACTCCGGTCGGGACGGAACCGAGCAGCAGGAAGGGCACCAGCCAGGGGTGCAGGGTGGCGAGCACCCCGGCCGCGGCGGCGAGCGAGACCGTGGAGGCGATCACGTCCTGGGCGTTGGAAAGCAGGTCGGGCGTGGTGGAGGCGCCCCGGTCGGCGGCCTCCCACTGCTCGTTGTAGGCGGGTTCGTCGTACGCCTTCAGTTCGGCCGCGCAGCCGGCGGCGACCAGGGCCAGTTCGGCCTCGCGGTTGATCCGCGGTGAGACCCGCCCGGAGAGGCCGACGACGGTGATGCCCAGCACGGCGCGCAGGCCCGTCGCGGTGGTGAGCAGGACGAGCGACGGCGCGGCGGCGTGCAGGTGGTCCGCGACCGGGCCGGGGACGAGCAGGGCGTCCAGGGTGCCGGTGGTGGCGTAGAGGGCGAGGGCGCCGAAGACGCCTGCCAGCAGCTGGCAGACCAACAGCAGCACGGTGGAGGTCCGGTCGGCGGCCCAGGCGAGGGCGAGGGCGCGGCGGACCAGGTGGGGGAGGCGGCGCAGCATGGCGGTGGTGGACATCGAGGCGCCGGCCTTGGCCCGGTTGTCGCCGGGGAAGCGGAGGCGCAGCTCCTCGTCGCGTTCGTCCTGCTCGGGCCGTTCCGGGTTTCGCGGGCGTTCCGCGTGGTCCGGGTGGTCCGGCTCCGGAGCCGGGCCCGGGCCGGGTGCGTTCACGGCGGGCCCGTTCGGGGCCGGCCCGTTCGCGGCGGACCGGGTGCCGGGCTCCTTCGTGCCGGGCGACTTCGGGCCAGGCGGCTTCGGGCCGGGCTCTTTGGTGTCGGGCTCCTGCGTGTCGGGCTCTTGCGTGTCGGGCTCTTGCGTGTTGGGCTCGGACACGTTGCTCCCTCGGTTCGGCGGCCGGTGGCCGGTGCTGGTACGGGGGTTGGCGCTGTGCACGGGCAGCCCGGACCGCCGGACGGGCCGGTGACGGGCGTGTCGGGATCGCAGCGGTGCGGGTGGGAGCACGCTGCTCCGGGGGCGGGGTGCCGGTGCGGTCCCCGATCCTGGCAGCGCCTCGGCGGGGCGCTCGGCGTGTCCCGGCCGGTCTCACTCGATCAGGTCGATTCCGTGTCGGCGGCGGCGAGTTGGTGGCGTGCGGCCGGTGGATCACTCCGCCGCCGGACGCCCCGGCCGGGCCTGCGCGAGGTGCGCGGGCCCGGCCGGTTCGTGCGGTCGGTGCGGTGGGGTCAGCAGTTGCCCCAGCTGTTGGCACTGCCCCGGTGCGCGTGGGCGGAGTCGCTCGGGGAGGAGGTGCCCGGCTTGATCACCTTGACGGTGCCCGAGTAGTCCGAGTACTGCCAGACGTAGGCGCACAGGCCCGAGGTGCCGTGGTTGTACCAGGAGGCGTCGTGGTTGTTGATCGCCCAGGACTCCCAGGAGTTGGCGTCCTTGAACTTGTACATGTTGCCGCGGTACTCGGTCTGGTCCCAGACGCAGAGGTAGCCCGACGGGCAGGCGGCGGTGCCGGTCGTGGCGGCGCCGGCGCCGGCCACCGGGGCGGCGACGGACAGCACGGCGGCGAAGCCGAGGGTGAGCAGGGAGGTCAGGAAGCGGCGCATGGGCGCACTCCTCCGGGGAGAGGGCGGGTGGGGTGGACGAAGGCCTTCGAGACGAGGGACGGGCTCTTTTGGTGAACCATCGTCACTTCGTGAAGACCATTAACGACCTACCATGGCGCCAGCGCAAGCCGATGCACTCGAAGGAGTGCGTACAGAAACGATGTTGACGCCGGAACGGCTGCCGCCCGCGGCGGCCGACGCCCACGACCGAAGAGGCGGCAGGAATGCAGGGAACCACCCCGGACGACAGCGGATCCGGCCCCCCCACCCGCCGCCAGCGGCTCCGGGCGGAACTCGAACGCGCCGCCCGGGCCGAGGCCCGCCGGCTGACCGCCGCCCACGGCGTGGAGGGGCTCAGCCTCTCCGCCGTCGCCCGCGGCGTGGGTGTCTCCCCGCCCGCCCTCTACCGGTACTTCGACGGGAAGCGCGGCCTGGTGCTGGCGGTGTACGAGGACGTCACCGTCGACTTCGTGGCCGAGGTCGCCGCCGCGGCCCAGCGGGCCGCGTTCGACGGCGTGGGCGCCCAGCTCTACGCCGCCACCCGTGCCGTCCTGGACTGGGCGGTCGCCAACCCGGCCGAGTTCGACATCATCATGGGCGCCGGCTACGCCCGGCTGGCCGCCTCCGAACGGTCACTGGACCAGGTGCTCGTCCGCGAACTCGGCGGCCTCTTCGGCATCCTGTTCACCCGGCTCCGGGAGGACGGCCGACTGGTGTACCCGGCCGAGGAGGAGATCGACCCCGCACTGCTCGGCCAACTCCGGGTGTACGCCGAACTGTTGGGGCCGGACTACCCGCCGGGCGTCGCACTGCTGATGATCACCTGCTGGCGGCAGATCTACGGGCTGCTCTGCATGGCCGTCTACCGCCACCTGGCCGCCACCTTCGACGACTGCCTTCCGCTGTTCGACCACATGCTGGACGACCTGCTCGGACGGCTGGGCGTCAGCCGCGCACCCGAGAGCGTGGACTCACCACGACCGCCCGGCCGCGAGTCAACGTCCGGACACACCTCAACGCCCGGTCGCGACGGCGGCGTTCAGGAGACCGGGGCGGCGGACCAGGAGAGCAGCATGCGCAGGGCGTCGTCCGACGGCGTACCGGGATCGGCCGCGTAGGTGATCAGCGCCTGGTCGGGGTCGTCGGCCGGGCGCAGGGTGTCGTAGGCCAGGTCCAGCCCGCCGACCAGCGGGTGGCAGAAGCGCTTGCGACCGGAGGTCTTGTCCTGCACCGGGTGCTCCGCCCACCACCGGCGGAACTCCTCACTGCGCATGGAGAGTTCGCCGATCAGCTCGGCCAGCCTCGGGTCGTCGGGCCGGCGCCCGGCCTCCAGGTGGAGGAACGCGACGTTCTCCCGCGCGCAGGAGCTCCAGTCCACGTAAAGCTCGCGCGAGGCGGGGTCGAGGAAGGTGATCCGGGCGATGTTCCGCTCCGCCGGAACGAGCCTCTCGAAGTCGCCGAAGAGGGCGGCGGCGGCACGGTTCCAGGCCAGTACGTCCATCCGACGGCCCATCACCATCGCTGGTGCATCGGTCAGTTGCTCCAGTAGCCGGGTGAGCATCGGCCGGACCGGCTGCGGACCCCGCTGCGCGGACGGGCCCCGGCCGGCGCGGCGGGCGGGGCGGGGGCGGGCCAGCCGGTGCAGGTGGCGGACCTCGTCGGGGTCGAGCCGCAGGCCTCGGGCCAGCGCGTCGAGCACCGCCTCCGACGGGTTGCCGACCCGGCCCTGTTCGAGCCGGGTGTAGTAGTCGACGCTCACCCCGGCGAGCTGCGCCAGCTCCTCCCGTCGCAGCCCGGCGACCCGACGGCGGCCACCGAAGTCGGGCAGGTCGACGTCCTCGGGCCGGAGCCGGGCGCGCCTGGTCCGGAGGAACTCGCTCAGGCTGATGGTGGTGTTCACAGGAGGATTGTCTCCCCGGCGGTGGCCGGCAGCCTGGCCCTGGCAGGACCAGGCTGCGGGCCGGAGCGCCCCGGGCTCGACTTCGGGACGGGACTCCGGGACGGGACCTCGGGACGGGACCGCCCGGGGCCGGGCCTCGTCAGGCTGCCGGGACGGCCGTCACCATGCCGCCGTCCACGACGATGTCCTGCGCGGTGATGTACGACGAGCGGGGCGAGAGCAGGAATGCCACCGTCTCGGCGACGTCCTCGGAGGTGCCGAGCCGGCCGGTCGGCACCTGGGCCCGGAGGGCGCCGTGGTCCGCCGGGTCCGGGAAGGCCTCCGCGAAGATGTCGGTGACGATGAACCCGGGGCTCACCGAGTTGACCCTGATGCCCCGACCGGCCAGCTCGCCGCCGAGCGTGCGGGCGAGGTTGTGCACGGCGGCCTTGGTGGCCGCGTAGACCGACGCGTGGGCAGGGCCCCGGTGCAGCGTCCAGGAGGCGTTGAGGACGACGGACCCGCCACCCGCCGCGTCGAGCAGCGGCAGCGCGTACTGGACGGTGAAGAAGACGCCCTTGAAGTTGACGTCCACGGTGTGGTCGAAGTCCTTCTCGGTGACCTCGTCGCCGCGCTGGAAGACGGCGACCCCGGCGTTGGCGAACACGCCGTCCAACCGCCCGAACCGCTCGCCGGTCACGTCCATCAGGTGCTTCAGCTCGGCCGGCACGCCGGCGTCGGCGCGGACCGCGAGGAGGCGCTCACCCGCGTCCAGCTCCGCCGCGGCGCGCGCCAGCTTGGCCTCGTCCCGTCCGGTGATCACCACGCTCGCGCCGCCGTCCAGCAGCAGCCTCGCCGTGGCGAGGCCCATCCCCCGGCTGCCGCCGGTGATCAGCACCAACTTGCCGTCGAACTCCCGGGAGCCGCCCGGGCACCGGCTCTTCCGACCTCCGGAGGCCTCGTCCGGGGCGGTCGCGCGCGCGGAGGTGTTGCCGGGGATGCCGTCCGCGGAGGTGTCGTTCGTGAAGGTGTCGTTCGCGGAGGCGGTGTCGGGGGTCTCGTCCGTGGGGGTCTTGTCCGTGGAGGTCATGCCCCCACCCTCGTGGCCACCCGCCCCCGCCCACCAGGCCCGCCGCAACCGGGGTCCGGCAGGGCCACCCTTCCAGCCGCGCGGGGCCCGACCTCCCTACCGGGCTTGACCTCCCTCGCGGGGCCCGGCCCCCTACCGGGCCCGGCCGGCGGCGGCCCGGCCGACGGGGGCGGCCGCCGGGCCCGCGTCGACGGTCGTCCGGGGTTCCGGCGCCGGCCCCGCGGGCCAGACCCGGGCCGCGACCGTGCCCGCCACCAGCGCCAGTACGCCCAGGACGACCGTCGCGGCCGGAAGGCCCGCGGTGGCGCCGAGCCAGCCGGCCAGCGGATAGGTCAGCAGCCAGCAGCCGTGCGAGAGGGAGAACTGGGCGGCGAACACGGCGGGCAGGTCGGTCGGGCACACCGCGTCGCGCAGGACGCGTCCGGTCGGGGTGAGGATCAGCGAACCCGCGGCGCCGAAGCCGGTCCAGAGTGCGAGCAGGGCGGGCCAGCGCCAGCCGGCGGTGCCGTCCGGGCCGGCCACCGTGAGTGCGGCGAGCGCGGCGAGGAGTCCGGCGGTGCCGAACGCCGCCGGGAGCATCACCGCGCGGTCGGTCACCCGGTCCAGCGCACGGGGCAGCAGCAGCGCGACGGCCATCGAGCCCGCGCCGTACGCGCCCAGTGCGAGGGGGACGTCACCGGCCGGGCGGCCGAGCTGGTCGCGGACGTAGACCACGGTGTTGACGATCACCATGGCGCCGCCGGCGGCGACCGCGAGGTCGAGGGCGAGCATCGCGCGCAGCCGGGGCGCGGCCAGGAAGAGGCGCCCTCCGCGGACCGAGCGCTCCAGGACGCCGCCGGGGAGGGCGGAGGGCGTCGGCTTGGGGAGGACGACGGAGACGACCAGGGCCGCCGAGGCGAGGAACCCGGCCGTGGTGCCCCAGAACAGCCAGTGGTAGCCGACCAGCGCCAGCAGTCCCGCGGCGAGCACCGGACCGGCGACGCTCTCCAGATCGTACGCGAGCCGGGAGAGCGACAGTGCGCGGGTGTAGTCGCGCTCGGCGGGCAGGACTTCGGGGATCACCGACTGGAACGCCGGGGTGAACGCCGCCGAGGCGGCCTGGAGCAGGAAGATCAGCAGGTAGACCTGCCAGACCGTGGTGACGAACGGCAGCATGAGGGCGACCGTCGCCCGGGTCAGGTCGGAGGCGACCATCAGACGGCGGCGCGGGATCCGGTGGGCCAGCGCGCCGACGACCGGCGCGATGCCGACGTAGGCGACCATCTTGATCGCCAGCGCGGTGCCGAGCACGGAGCCGGCGTCCGCCCCCGCGAGGTCGTAGGCGAGCAGGCCGAGGGCGATCGTCGCCAGGCCGGTACCCACGAGGGCGACGACCTGGGCGGCGAACAGGTGCCGGTAGGTGGGCTCGCGCAGCACGGACAGCATGGGGACCCCGCTCGGGCTCGGCGCGCACGGCGACGGCGCGCAGGACGACAGGGCACCGGCACGGCGAACGGACAGCCGCAGGACGAAAGGCCGCCGTACGGCAGCAGCACGAGCAGCGGCGGAGCGGACGCCGGAGGACCGGGGCGACGACATCAGCATAGGACAACATGTGCATACGTGTGCACCTATTGGTCGGAAGAAGGCCCCGCCCACGGCCGGGCCGCCGTCTTCCGTCCGTCGCGCGGCCGCCCCACCGCCGGCCACCGCCCCGCCGCTCAGTCGTGCGGGGGAAGCCCGCTGATCTGGTGGTCGGCGACGTTCAGCGCCTCGTTGACCAGTCGGCGCAGGTGCCCGTGCCGCAGCGCGTAGACGACCCGCCGACCGTCCTTGCGGGTGGTGACCAACCCGGCCAGCCGGAGCTTGCTCAGGTGCTGGCTGACCGAGGGCCGGGCCGCGCCGCAGGCCTCGGTCAGCGTCGTCACGTCGGCCTCGCCCTCGCCGAGGCGCTGCATCAGCGCGAGCCGGGTGCGGTCGGCGAGCAGCACGAGGATCCCGGCGGCCGTCTCCAGCCGTTCGTCGTTCCGCAGCCGCTCGTCGGCGTCCGGCTGCTGCGACCGATGCGCACCTGATAGCTGAAGGCTCCCGCTCATGGGCTCATCGTAGAGGGCGCACGCGGCGGCCCACCTGTCCGCACGCGACGCCACCGACCGGCCCGCGCCCCTGGCCTTCCCGGCTGCGGCCCCGGTCACGACCGCGGTCACGACACCGGCAACCGGCGGCGGGCGGCACCGGGAGCGGTGGTGCGGGAGGGGCGGTGCCGTGCGGGCAGAGGTGGCGCGCGATGCGCGGGCAAGCCCGGCCCGCCACCCCGATACGGCTCCGACACTCCCCCGACGTCCCTCGACGGCGCCTCACCCTCCTGGCGCGCAGCGGTGTTCGTCCGGCTCGTTCGTCCGGCTCGTTCGTCCGGCTCAGGAGAAGTCCAGCGACCCCGTGCGGGTGCGCTTGAGCTCGAAGAACTTCGGGTAGCCGGCCAGCAGCCGCACGCCGTCGAAGACGTTCACGGCGTCCTGCCCGCGCGGGATCGCGCTGAGCACCGGCCCGAAGAACGCGGTGCCGTCCACGTGGATGGTGGGTGTCCCGACCTCCTCGCCGACCGGGTCCATGCCCTCGTGGTGGCTCTTGCGCAGCGCGACGTCGAACGCCGTGCTGTGGGCCGCGTCGGCCAGCGACTCGGGGAGCCCGGCCTCGACCAGGGCCTCGCGCAGGACGGTGTCGTCGGCGGCCCGGTCCTGGTCGTGCAGGCGGGTGCCGAGCGCGGTGTAGAGGTCGCGCAGGACGTGCTCCCCGTGCTGTTCGGCGGCGGCGATGCAGACCCGCACCGGGCCCCAGCCGGTGTCCAGCAGCCGGCGGTAGCGCTCGGGGAGGTCCTCGCGGCCCTCGTTGAGGACGGAGAGGCTCATCACCCGGAAGGTGAGGTCGAGTTCGCGGTGGCGCTCGACCTCCAGGATCCAGCGGGAGGTGATCCATGCGAAGGGGCAGACGGGATCGAAGTAGAAGTCGACTTTGTTGGTCACGTGCCCAGCCTAGGAGTGATGTGGACCGATGGACAGGGCCGGTTGTGTCCCTGAATTCTGGGCCACTTGAACGCCCGGGCCGCTTGAGCACCTGGACCTCAGGGACGGCCTGGTCACGGCCGGCCTGGTCACTGGCAGGCCTTGTCACTGGGCGGCCTGGTCACGGCCGGCCTTGTCACGGGG
The DNA here is from genome assembly GCF_042266225.1 of Kitasatospora sp. NPDC056181. NCBI lineage: Bacteria > Bacillati > Actinomycetota > Actinomycetes > Kitasatosporales > Streptomycetaceae > Kitasatospora > Kitasatospora sp. NPDC056181. Next base: position 26,693 of record NZ_JBHJUK010000096.1, on the reverse strand, counting down.
CGGCCGTGGCCCGGTCAGCTGTCGAAGCCGAGGCCGAGCCGGTCCAGGCTCCGCAGCCAGAGGTTGCGGCGGCCGGCGTTGCGGTCCGCCTGCGCGAGCGACCAGCGGGTCGCGGTGATGCCGGCCCAGCGGACCGGCTCGGGCGGGAACGGCAGCGGCTTGCGGCGGACCATCTCCAGCGCGGTCCGCTCGGTGCGCTCACCCGCGAGCAGGTCCAGCATCACCTCCGCGCCGAAGCGGGTGGCGCCCACGCCGAGGCCGGTGTAGCCGGCCGCGTAGGCGACCCGCCCCCCGTGCGCGAGGTCGAAGAAGGCGCTGAACCGGGTGCAGGTGTCGATCGCGCCGCCCCAGGCGTGGGTGAAGCGCAGCCCCTCCAGCTGCGGAAAGGTCCGGGCGAAGTGCCGGGCCAGGGTGGCGAAGGTCTCCGGCCGGCGGTCGTGCTCGGCCCGGACCCTGCCCCGGTAGTGGTAGACCGCGTCGTAGCCGCCCCAGAGGATCCGGTTGTCGGCGGAGAGCCGCACGTAGTGGAACTGGTTGGCGCTGTCCGAGAAGCCCTGGCGGCCCCGCCAGCCGACGGCGGCGAGCTGATCGGCGGTGAGCGGCTCCGTCATCAGCGCGTAGTCGTACACCGGGACGGTGTAGGGGCGGTGGCGCCGCAGCAGCGAGGGGAAGGCGTTGGTGGCGAGCGCGACCTTGCGCGCGAGCACCCGGCCGTACCCGGTGCGGACGGCGATGCCGGGGCCCGAGGCGGTGAGTGCGACGGCGGGGGTGTGCTCGTGGATCCGCACGCCCCGCTCCAGACAGGCCCGTTTGAGGCCCCAGGCGAGCCGCGCCGGGTTGACCATCGCCACGCCCTCGCGGTCCCAGAGCCCGCCCAGGAAGGTCGGCGAGTCGATCTCGGCCCGCACGGCGGCGGCGTCCAGCGGTGTGAGCTCCGTGCCGTAGCGGGCGGCCAGTTCGGCGAACCCGTGCAGTTCGTCGACCTGGTGGGGTTCGGTCGCCACGGTCAGCGCGCCGGTCCGCTCCCAGTCGCAGTCGATGCCGTAGCGCTTGACGGCGTCCTCCATCGCCTGGAGGTTCTGCTCGCCGAGCCGCTCCAGCCTGGCCAGCTCGCCCGGCCAGCGCTCGTGGCCGTTGGCCAGGCCGTGGGTGAGGCTCGACTCGCAGAAGCCGCCGTTGCGCCCGGAGGCGGCCCAGCCGACCTCGTGGCCGTCGACCAGGACGACGTCCAGCGAAGGGTCCCGCTCCTTGGCGATCAGCGCGGTCCACAGGCCGGAGTAGCCCCCGCCGACCACCAGGAGGTCGCACCGGGTGGTGCCGACCAGCGCGGGGCGCGGCTCCGGCCGACCGGGGTCGTCCAGCCAGAACGGGGTGGGCCGGGCGTCCTGCAGCGCGTGGACGGGATCCATGCGGGTCTCCTTCTGGTGCCGGGAGTGACGGGCTCCTCCTCCCGCCATGAGAACGTCACCCGCACAACAACGTCAATGGTGTTGACATAAGTGCGGGCCTCCGGCCGTTCGGCTGTCGCGCGACTGCGGGACCGCCCGCCCGGCCACGTCCGGGACCGCCCGTCCCGCCACGTCCCAGGCTTATGACAACAGCATTGACGTGCAGCGGGAGCGGCGGTTTCATGGCCAGCCACCGGCCGTTCGGCCGCCACTCCATCCCCCCACACGCAAGGCGGTGTTCCCTTGGCAGAAACCGTCCAGGACACGGGTTCCGGTCCGAGAGTCCACTCCACCGACTCCCCCGTCTCCATGCGCAAGTCCCTCGGTCTGCTCGACGGGGCGGCGATCGCCGCCTCCAGTACGGCGGCCACCAGCAGCATCGGCATCGGCCTCGGGCTGACGGCCGGCATCGTCGGACTCCACCTCCCGGCGATCATGCTGCTCGCCTTCCTGCCCGTGCTCGCCATCGCCGGCGGCTACGGCCGGCTCAACCAGGTCGACCCCGACGCCGGCAGCAGCTACCGCTGGGTCGGCCGCACGCTCAACCCCTGGCTCGGCTTCCTCACCGGCTGGGTCAACACGGTCGGCACCGTCGTCTTCATGGCGTACACCACGACGGTGACCGGCTCCGCGATCATCCAGCTGCTCGGCCAGGCCACCGTCCACTCCGTCCTCGGCCTGCGCCTGGACCCGGACTCCACCCTCCAGTGCACCCTGCTGGGACTGGTCGTACTGATCGCCGCCTCGCTGGTCGCCGTCCGCGGCCTCGACCTCGCCGCCCGCCTGCAGAAGTACCTGCTGGTCTTCGAGTACGGCGTGCTGCTCGCGTTCTGCGGCTACGGCCTGTTCGCCGGGGACCAGCCGTTCTCGCTGCAGTGGTTCAACCCCTTCGACATCCCCTCGCTCAGCGCGCTCGCCCAGGGCATGGTGCTCGCGGTGTTCTGCTACTGGGGCTTCGAGTCGGTGTTCAGCGTCGGCGAGGAGGTCCGCGACCCGAGGGACGCCTCCCGCGCGGGCATCCTCGCCCTGGTCGTGATGATGCTGCTCTTCCTGCTCGCCGGCACCGCCTTCCAGCGGGTCCTGCCACTGGACGAGCTGGCCGACAACGGCGCGCAGGGACTGGCCTACTTCGGCACCAAGCTGGCCCACCAGCCGCTCGCCGCGCTGCCGCTGATCGCCCTGACCTTCTCCGCCGTCGCGTCACTGCAGGCGGCCGTCATCCCCACCGCCCGCGGCCTGTTCGCCATGGGACGCGACGGCGTGCTCGGCCCGGTCTGGACGAAGCTGCACCCCAAGCACACCACCCCGGCGGTCGGCACCCTGCTGATCACCGGCATCGCCTGCGTGCTCTCCCTGCTCTCGATCGCCATCCCCACCGTCGGCGACCTCATCTCCGCCGCCGTCAACGCGATCGGCATCGTGGTCGCCCTCTACTACGCGCTCACCGCCGTCGCCGCGGCCGTGCGGTTCCGCCACCTGCTGCGCACCGCGCCGCTGGAGGGCCTGCGCGCGGTGGTCGGGCCGCTGCTCGGCGCGGCCGCGCTGCTCTTCGTCGGCGGTTACCTCGCCTGGACCTTCTACGACTCCGCCGACCACTTCGAGCTCGCCGCCGACAACGGCTGGTTCGAGTTGCTGGTGCCCGTCCTGATGATCGCCTCCGGCCTGGTGGCGGCGGCCTGGGCCCGGTGGCGGCGCCGCTCGGCGTACTTCGACCGGCCGGCCGCGGCCGACACCGCGACCCCGACGGTCTGACGCCCCCCGCCCCTCGCACCCCCGCGCCCCCCGCGCCCCTCGGGGCCCCTACGTCCCCCGCACTCCTCGGGGCCCCTACGTCCCCCACGTCCCGTCGGCCACGGCGAGTACCGCCGGAGCATCCGGGGTACCTCGCCGACGACCCGCACACGAACCCGTCTGGAGCACCACCCATGAGCAAGGCCGACCTGGTCTTCACCCACGGACCGGTCCACACCGGCGACCCGGCCCGCACCCGGGCGACCACCCTGGCCGTGACCGGCGAGCGGATCACCGCCGTCGGCCACGACGAGGTGCGGGAGCTGGTCGGGCCGGGCACCGAGGTCGTCGACCTCACCGGCAAGCTGCTGATCCCCGGCTTCCAGGACTCGCACGTCCACGCCGTCTACGGCGGCACCGAGCTGGCCGACTGCGATCTGACCGGCACCGTCGGCGTGGACGACTACCTCGACCGGATCCGCTCCTACGCCGACGCCAACCCCGACCAGGCCTGGATCACCGGCAGCGGCTGGTCGATGGAGAGCTTCGAGGGCGGCCTGCCCACCCGCCAGCTGCTCGACTCGGTGGTCCCGGACCGCCCGGTCTACCTGGTCAACCGCGACCACCACGGCGCCTGGGCCAACTCCCGGGCCCTGGAGCTCGCCGGACTCACCCGGGAGAGCCCCGACCCGGCCGACGGGCGGATCGAGCGCGAGGCCGACGGCTCCCCGAGCGGCGTCCTCCAGGAGGGCGCCACCAGGCTGGTCGCCCAGCTCGTCCCGCCGATCACCGCCGCCGACCGGCTGGCCGGCCTGCTGCGGGCGCAGCAGCTGCTCCACTCGCTCGGCATCACCGGCTGGCAGGACGCGCTGCTCGGCGAGTTCAACGGCCAGCCCGACCCCTCCGACGCCTACCTGGCCGCCGCCCGGGCCGGCACGCTGACCGCCCGGGTCACCGGCGCGCTCTGGTGGGACCGTTCCCGCGGGGCCGAGCAGATCCCCGAGCTCGTCGCCCGGCGCAAGGAGCTGGAGCACGGCCGGTTCCGGGCCGGCTCGGTGAAGATCATGCAGGACGGCATCGCGGAGAACTTCACCGCCGCGATGACCAGCCCCTACCTGGACGGCTGCGGCTGCGCGACCGCCAACAGCGGCCTGAGCTTCGTCGACCCCGATGCCCTGCGCGAGCACGTCACCGCACTGGACGCGCTCGACTTCCAGGTGCACTTCCACGCGCTCGGCGACCGCGCCGTGCGCGAGGCGCTGGACGCCGTCGAGGCCTCCGTCGCCGCCAACGGCCGGCGCGGGAACCGGCACCACCTCGCCCACCTCCAGGTCGTCCACCCGCAGGACATCGCCCGGTTCGCCCTGCTCGGCGCGATCGCCAACATCCAGCCGCTCTGGGCGGCGCACGAGCCGCAGATGGACGAGCTGACCATCCCCTTCCTCGGCCCCGAGCGCGCCGCCTGGCAGTACCCGTTCGGCGACCTGCTGCGGGCCGGCGCCACCCTGGCCGCCGGCAGCGACTGGCCGGTCAGCAGCCCCGACCCGCTGGCCGGGCTGCACGTGGCGGTCAACCGGATGGAGCCCGAGGCCACCGACGGACGGGTCTTCCTGCCCGAGCAGCGGCTCGACCTGGTATCCGCGCTGGCCGCCTACACGGCGGGCTCCGCCCACGTGAACGGCCACGACGACGCCGGAAGCCTCCGGGCCGGCCAGCTGGCCGACCTGGTCGTCCTGGACCGCGACATCCTCACCGCCCCCGCCGCGGAGATCGCCGAGGCACGCGTCGAACGCACCTACGTGGGAGGCGAGTTGGTCTACACGGCGAACTGAGGATCCGCAGGAGTGGTCCGGCCCGAGGGGGATGGAGAGCCCCCTCGGGCCGCTGCCGTGCGGCGCGTCCGTTCTCCCCTGGCCCGGTCACACCCCGGTTCACGCTGCGCCACCGGTGTCCTGACGGCCCACCGGCCGGCTTCGCCGCACGGCAGGAACCGGCAGTCTCACCACCCTCACCGCGAGCGGCACCGACACCGCCCCGCAGCGGCCGGCGGGGCACCCGGCGACACAGCCCCCGGCAGGGCACCCGGCGACGCAGCCGCCGGCGTGGATCCGGCGCAGGACGGGAAGGGCGCCCGGGGTTCCCGGCCCGGACGCCGTACCGGGGCCGGCGGCGTCACCGCCCGGCCCCGGCCCGCTCCCCCGTCCGCCCCCTCCGCGCTACCGGTCGCGCAGGTCGGCGATCCGGCGGATCTTGCCGACCGAGCGCTCCAGGCTGTACGGGTCCAGGACCTCCACCTCCACCGTCACCCCGACACCGTCCTTGACGGCCCGGACGATCTCCGCCCCGGCGGCCTCCCGCTGCTCGGGGGCGGCGTCCGGACGGGCCTCGACGCGGACCGTCATGTGGTCCATCCGGCCGCGGCGGGTCAGGCGCAGCTGGAAGTGCGGCGCCACGGCCGGGGTGCGGAGCAGGATCTCCTCGATCTGGGTGGGGAAGACGTTCACCCCGCGCAGGATGATCATGTCGTCGCTGCGCCCGGTGACCTTCTCCATCCGCCGGAACGCCGGACGGGCGGTGCCGGGCAGCAGGCGGGTGAGGTCGCGGGTGCGGTAGCGGATGACCGGCAGGGCCTCCTTGGTGAGCGAGGTGAAGACGATCTCGCCGCTCTCGCCGTCCGGCAGCACCTCGTCGGTGAGCGGGTCCACCACCTCGGGGTAGAAGTGGTCCTCCCAGATGTGCAGGCCGTCCTTGGTCTCCACGCACTCCTGGGCGATGCCCGGGCCCATCACCTCGGAGAGGCCGTATATGTCGACGGCGTGGAGGTCCATCCGCTCCTCGATCTCGCGGCGCATCTCCTCCGTCCACGGCTCGGCGCCGAAGACGCCGACCCTCAGCGAGGTGCCGCGCGGGTCGACGCCCTGCTTCTCGAACTCGTCGAGCAGGGTGAGCAGATAGGACGGGGTGACCATGATGATCTCGGGCCGGAAGTCCCGGATCAGCTGCACCTGCCGGGCCGTCATGCCGCCCGAGGCGGGGATCACGGTGCAGCCGGCCCGCTCGGCGCCGTAGTGCGCGCCCAGGCCGCCGGTGAACAGCCCGTACCCGTACGCGACGTGCACCTTGTGACCGGCCCGGCCGCCCGCCGCGCGGATCGAACGGGCCATCACGTCCGCCCAGACCGAGAGGTCGTGCTCGGTGTAGCCGACCACGGTGGGCCGCCCGGTGGTGCCGCTGGAGGCGTGGATCCGGCGGACGTCCTCCATCGGGACGGCGAACATGCCGAACGGGTAGGTGTCCCGCAGGTCGGCCTTGGTGGTGAAGGGGAAGCGGGCCAGGTCGGCGAGGGTCCGGCAGTCCTCGGGGCGCACGCCGGCCGCGTCGAACTTGCGCCGGTACAACTCGACGTTGTCGTACGCGTGCCGCAGCGTGCGGCGCAGGTGGGTGAGCTGGTGCGCCCGCAGCTCCTCGCCGGTCATCCGCTCGCCGGCGTCCAGCAACTCGTCGGGGAGCGGCTCGCCCAGACGCGTCCGCGCGGGCTCCGGGCCGGTCGCTCTGCTGCTCATCGCGTCTCCTCAGCCGTCCGGGGGCCCGAGTGTGGCGTTCGCCGACCGACCATTCGGTCAGCCCTCGAACAAGGCCAAGTAATCCAGCCGCCGCACCGGCTGTCAAGGGTTGCCACGCAGGTCGGGGCCCCGCCGGGGCGGCGGGGCTCTGCGGGACCGGGGCGGCGGGGCTCTGCGGGACCGGGGCGGCGGGGGCTCAGTGTCACGGGGCGGGCGGGGCGCTGCCACGGGGAGGCACCGGGGTGCTGCCGCAGCGGCGGCGGGATGCTCCGCGAGCGCCACCGCGGGGTGCCGTACAGGCCGGGGCATGACGAAGGACCGGGGCGGCGGGCGGTGGGCGTATGTCGAAAGTCGGGAGTGGATCTCTGCCGAACGGCAGATGGCAACGGACCGCCGGTCCGGAAGGCTCGTCCGCGTCACCACCGGGCCGACCGAGAAAGCGGAACGCATGCTCGAACTGATCGACATCACCAAGGTCTACAAGGGCGGCAAACGGGCCGTCGACGGCCTCTCGCTGCATCTGGGCCCCGGCCTGCTGGGACTGCTCGGCCCCAACGGCGCGGGCAAGTCCTCGCTGATGCGGATCGTCGCCACGGTGACCAGGCCCACCTCCGGCCGGCTGCACTACCGGGGCGCCGACGTACTCGCCCGGCCCGAGCTGCTCCGCCGCCATCTCGGGTACCTGCCCCAGGACTTCGGCGTCTACCCCAACCTGACCTCGCGCGAGTTCCTCGGCTACCTCGCCGCCGCCAAGGGGCTCTCCGCCCGTTCGGCGCGGGCCCGGATCGAGGAGCTGCTCGCCCTGGTCAACCTGACCGAGGCGGTGAAGCGGCCGCTCGGCGCGTACTCGGGCGGCATGCTGCGCCGGGTCGGCATCGCCCAGGCACTGCTGGCCGACCCGCAGGTCATCGTGGTCGACGAACCCACCGCCGGCCTCGACCCGGAGGAGCGGGTGCGGTTCCGCAACCTGCTCAGCGAGCTCTCCGCGGAACGCGCGGTCCTGCTCTCCACCCACATCGTCCCGGACATCGAGTCCGTCGCCTCCGACATCGCCGTCGTCGCCGGCGGCCGGCTGCTGCGGCGCGGCACGCCCGAGCAGCTGGCCGGAGAGCTGTCCGGGCAGGTCTGGGAGTTGCTCGTCGAGCCGGGCGCCGTCACCGCGCTGCAGGGCCGGTACCCGGTCAGCCGGATGGTGCGGACGGCGGACGGGGTCCGGCTCCGGCTGCTCGCCGACCGGGCACCCTCCGGCGACGCCGTCCCGGTCGCACCGGACTTGGAGGACGCCTACCTGGGCATCGTCCGGCAGGCGGCTCCGGCCCCGTCCGGCGGAGCCACGCCGGACGGCCCGCGTCGGCAGGCGGTGCGGCGATGACGGCGCGCGCCCTGGTCGGCCTGGCGGCCGGAGACTTCCGCGACCGGGTACGGCGCCCCGTCTACACGGTCACGCTGCTCGCCGCCGTCGGCCTCGGCTACCTGGCCGTCCCGCCGGCCGGCGGGCACTGGGTGATCCTCGCGGTCGGCCGTCACCGCGGCGAGTACAACAGCGCGTACGTCGGGCTGGCGACGGCCCTCGCAGGTGCGCTCTGGCTCACCGTCGGCGGGTTCTACGTCGTCCGCAAGGGCATCGGCCGGGACGAGGAGACCAGGGTCGGCCAGATCCTCGCCGCCACCCCGCTGCGCACCTCCGCCTACCTGGTGGCGAAGTTCCTCGGCAACCTGCTGGTGCTCGGCTCGATGCTGGGCGTCCTGGCACTCACCGCGGCCGCCATGCAGCTGGTCCGCGGCGAGCACCGCGCGATCGACCCGGTGGCGCTGCTGACGCCCTTCGTGGTGACGGCCCTCCCGCTGCTCGCGGTGACCGCCGCGGCGGCCGTCCTCTTCGAGACGCTGCCGCTGCTGCGCGGCGGAGCGGGCAACGTGGCCTGGTTCCTCGTCTCCCTGGTCGTCGTGGTCGGCGGGCAGTCCCCGGGTGCACCGTTCGGCGGGCTGGGCGTCGGCCAGGCCGCCGGGTCGCTGCGCGCGGCCGCCCTGGCCGCCGGGGCCGGGCCGATCGAGGGCCAGGAGTTCAGCCTCGGGCTGACCAAGGTGGACACCCCGCTGGCCCCGTTCCCCTGGGCGGGCGCCGGCTTCGACGGCGGATTCGCCCTCCAGCGGCTGCTGCTGGTGCTGCTCTCGGTGGCGCTGGTGGTGCTCCCGGCGCTCTGGTTCGGCCGCTTCGACCCCGCCCGCGGCCGTCCGGCGGCCGCCTCCGTCCACCCGGCCACCGCGGAGGCCGCCGCACCCGCCGCCCCTCCGGCCCCCGTCGCCCTGCCCCGGACGGCCCCCGCGTTCGGCGGCACCTTCGGGCGGCTGCTCGCCGGTGAGGTGCGCATCCTGGCCGGCGGGGTGTCGCCCTGGTGGTGGCTGGTCACGGCCGGGCTCACGGTGGCCGGCCTGACCGTCCCGATCGGCACGGTCACCGGGTTCGTCCTGCCCGCGCTCTGGGTCTGGCCGGTACTGATCTGGTCCGGCCTGGGCAGCCGGCAGGCCGAGAACGACCTGGAGGTCCTGGTGGGCGCCTACCCGGCCGCCCGCCGAAGGCTGCTCGCCGAGTGGGCGTCCGGCGTGGTGCTGGCCGCCGTGACGGGCGTGGCCCCGCTCATACGCCTCGCCGTCGCCGGGGACGCCGCCGGCCTGGCCGCGTGGGCCGCCGGAGCGCTCTTCGTCCCCTCCCTGGCGATGGCACTCGGCGTCCTCTCCCGCACCCACCTGGTGTTCCAGGCCCTCTACCTCCCGCTCTGGTACCTGGTGGTCAACCAGGTCGCCGCCCTCGACTACATGGGCGCCGTGCGCACGGCCGGCCACCTTGCCGGGCCCGCTCCCGTGCTCGTCCTCGCCGCCGCCCTGGCCCTGCTGGCCACCGCCTTCGTGACCGGCGCGGCCCGCCGGGAGGTGAGGGCGACGAGGTGAGGCGTCGGGGAGCGGCGCGGCCCGCTGGCCACCGCCTTCGTGGCGGCCCCGCCCGTGCCGGCCAGCGTCCGGGGCCTCCCCGGAGTACGACGGGAGGCGCGTCTCGTCGTCGGGCCGCCGCAGCGCGCTTGCGTCCTCCTCAGGTACCGGGTCAGGAACCGCGCTGCCCCGTGATGCGCAGCGCGACCGCGATGTGGCTGTACCCGGGCACGGGCGACCCGACGGCCTTCTCGTAGCGCACGGCGTCGGCGATTCCGAGCTTCTCGCCCGTGGCGAGCGTTCTGTTCGCCGTCCACAGGAGCGTGCGCAGCTGTTCGTTCTCGACGTCGAGCAGCGGGGCGACGGGCTCCAGCGGGACGCCGGTGCGAAGACGCCAGTCGGCCACCGCGGCCCAGAAACCGGTCACGGTGTCCCAGCAGACCGCGCTTCGGGGTCCGAGCAGCAGGCGTATCCCGTCGGGAGACCGAAACGTGTCGAGACCGTGGGACACGACGTTCTGGAGGTTCTCCAGGAAGGTGACGACGAATTCGTACTCGGCCTCGTCCGCCAGCAGTTCCTCGACGACCGCCAGTACCTCGGCGGTCGCGCCGTGGTCCCGCCGGGCGACCCGGAAGGCGACCTGTCGGCAGACGTCGAGGTCGTCGGTGGCGTCGACCGTTCCGGGCTCGACGGCTGCCATGTCGAGGAGCCGCCGTGACCGCCCGGCCGGCCGTCGTCGCCAGGGGATTCGCATGGTGCTCTGCTCCGCTCACGCTGATGGTGATCTTGGTCGCCTGTGGCGGTCAGCATGGCACGGCATTCCGCGCGGTCCGCACCGGGGTCGGTCGGCACGGCTCCGCGGGGACGTCTCCCTCGCGGGCCCGCGGCTCCGGCAGGACACGGGAGCCGGCGCTGCCGCCGCCCGGGCCGCTCCTGGGTGGACACACGGGTGCCGGGCACACGGGTGCAGGCACGTCCGGGCACCGGGTGACGGGTCACCAGGTGCGGGCGGCTGCCAGGAGGTGGTCACGGACGCGGGGAAGGTGCGGGTTGGCAGGGGTACCGGGGCGTTGGACGAGGTAGCCGGTGTTGATCGGCGGGTCCTCGGGGTCGTCCAGCTGCACGAGGGTGCCGGAGTCGAGCAGGGGTGCGCAGAGGTAGCGCGGGACGACCGCGAACCCGGCACCGGCGGCCACCGCGGAGACGACCCCTCGCAGGTCGGGCACGGTGAGCGCGGCACGACAGTTGAGGCGTCGGCCGAACACGTGGCGCCAGTAGCGGCGCACGATGGGCAGGTCCTCGGCGTACGCGACGAGCGGCACCTCGTGCAACGCGGCCGGGCCCTCGGCGGCGAGCCGGCCGTGCAGGCGGTCGGCCCAGACGGGGGCGGCGACGAGGACGAACTCCTCGTCGCCCAGCGGAACGGCGGTCAGGGTACGGCCACGCGGGCGGGTGGTGGCGATCACCAGGTCGTGGCGGCCCGCGCGCAGCTCCTCCAACAGCGGGTCGGTCAGCCCGGCGGTCACCCGCAGCCGGACCCCGTCGGCGACCAGCGGGGCGAGGGCGGGCAGGACGAGGGTGCAGAGCAGTTCGGCGGGGCCGGCCAGGTGGACCGGTTCCGCCCCCGTCTCGGCCCGGGCGCCCGGCCCGGCGGCGGCCGCGAGCGCGTCGAGCGGTGCGGCGATCCGGGCGGCCAGCTCGTCGGCGACGGGCGTCGGGGCCACTCCGCGCGGCCTCCGCTCGAACAGCTCGCGCCCGCCCTGCCGTTCCAGCGCGCGGATCTGGGTGGTCACGGTCGGCTGCGACAGTCCGAGCACCTGGGCGGCGGCCGTGAACGAGCCGGCCCGGTAGACGGCCAGGAAGGTCCGCAACAGGTTGAGGTCGGCCTGCCCGGCCAGCGCCGTCGGCCGTACGGCAGGCCCGGCGGACGCCGTCGTCGGCGCGGCAGGCCCGGACGGCGGCCCTGCGGGCAGGCCGGGTGCGGTGTGGTCGCGGTCGTTCACCCGGCCAGCCTACGACCGGACGCCCATAGGCATTCCTATGGCAGCCATCGGCTCTGCCATTGGTGAGCTGCGGATCGACCGGCCTATGGTCGGATCCAACCTCCGGGCCCCGCCGGGCCCGCCTTCAGAGAAGAGCTCCCCGCATGTCGAAGATCCTGTTCGTCGTCACCGGCGCCACCTACTGGACGCTCGCCGACGGCACCCGGCACCCCACGGGCTTCTGGGCCGAGGAGGCCGTCACCCCTCACGAGGCGTTCACGGCCGCCGGTCACGAGGTCACCGTCGCCACCCCCGGCGGCGTGGTCCCGACGGTCGACCAGGGCAGCCTGGCCCCCGAGGTCAACGGCGGGCCGGAGGGCGCCGAGCGGATCACGGCCGGCCTGGAGGCCTTCACCGGTCTGCGGTTGCCGGTCAAGCTGGAGGACGTGGACCTCGCCGACTACGACGCCGTGTTCTACCCCGGTGGCCACGGCCCGATGGAGGACCTCGCCGTCGACCCGGTCTCCGGCCGGCTGCTCGCCGACACCCTGGCCTCGGGCAAGCCGCTCGGCGTGGTCTGCCACGGCCCGGCCGCTCTGCTGGCCGCCACCCGCGCCGACGGCACCAACGTCTTCGCCGGCTACCGGCTGACCGGCTTCACCGACGCCGAGGAGACCCAGGCCGGCCTCGCCGACAAGGCGAAGTGGCTGCTCCAGAGCCGGCTGGTGGAGGCGGGTGCCGACTTCCAGGAGGGCGAACCGTGGGCCCCGCACGTGGTCGTCGACCGCAACCTGGTGACCGGGCAGAACCCTGCCTCCTCCGCCCCGCTCGCGGCCGAACTGCTCAAGAAGCTGGCCTGAGACCCGAAGCTCCGACCGCCGATGACGGCCTCCGATGACGGCCGCCACTGCCGACAGCCACTGTCGGCCGGAACGCCCGATCGGCAGCCCCCGACCGCCTCGGCCCCGCGCGGTCACCGGGCGCCGGACACCGGGCAGCGGGCAGCGGGCAGCGGGCGCCGGACACCGGGCACCCCGGCACCCCGGCACCGGGTGTGAACGCCGGTGGCGTCACCGCCGGAACTCACGCACCAGGTCCTGCGCGCCGCCGCTGACCACGGCCGTCACCGGGAGGCCCGCTGCGGCGAGCAGGCTGGCCGCGACGGTGGCCCGGCGGCCCCGGCCGCAGACCGTCCAGAACTCCCGGCCGGGCGGCAACCCGTCGATCCGGCCGGGCAGTTCGGTGAGCGGGATGGCGAGAGCACCGGGTACCGGCGGGTCGGCGGCGGGCCGCACGTCGAGCACCTGGACCGGCAGCCCTCCCTGCGGCCCGGCAGCCCCACCCGCAACAGCCCCACCCGCAACAGTCCCACCCGCGACGGCCGGGCCCGCAACAGCCGGTCTCGCGACGGCCGGGCTCGCAACGCCCCCACCCGCCAGAGCCCGTCGCACCTCGGAGACGTCCGCCGTCCTGATCGCGGCCAACGGGCGCCCACTCGCCCTCCAGCGTTCCACACCTCCGTCCAACTGCCCCACCAGTCTGGCGTCGTAGCCGATCCGGAGCAGCTGGAGGACGGCTTCGCGGGCTGCGTCGGCAACCGGCTCCGGCAGCACCAGGACCAGCGGCCTGTCCAACGGCACCACTTCACCGACCAGTGCCGCGAAGGAGCCGTCCAGCTCGTCGCCGAGCGACCCCGGCAGGTGGGCGTCGGCGAACGCCCGGCGGTCCCGCGCGTCGACCACCAGCGCGCCGCGCCCGAGGGCCAGTTGGACCTCCTGGGGCGTGAGCGCCAACAGCTCGGGCGGGCCGCCGAGGACAGCCGGGCCGGCCCGGTTCAGCGGCCCCATCTGCCGGTAGTAGGCGGGCGCCGGCGGCAGGCCGAGCATGCGGGTGGCCACGAACGCGTCCTCGTCGGCGGTCAGCAGTGCCGGGTTGGCAAGCCGCTGGTCGCCGACCGTACTGGTCCGCTCGCCGGTCACCGCACCGATCGAGCACGAGCTGCCGGCCCCGTGCGTGGGCAGCACCCTTGTGCCGGAAGGGAGTTGGGCGAGGCGCCGGAGCGAGCGGTACTGGGCGCGGGCCAGTTGCTCCGTCCGGGCGGCGCCGGAGAGGTCGGTCCGGCCCGCACTGCCGACCAGCAGGCTGCCCCCGGTGAACACCGCCGTCGGCAGCCCCTCCCCCGACCCGCCGTCGAGAACCAGGTAGGCGGTGTGCTCGGCGGTGTGGCCGGGTGTCTCCAGCGCCTGGACGCACAACCCGCCGAGGGTGATCTCGTCGCCCTCCGCCAACGGCAGGTGGTCGAAGTCGTACCCGGCCCGGGCCGGCCCCGCGACCGTCGCCCCGGTGGCGGCCCGGACCTCCAGGGCGCCGGAGAGGTAGTCGTTGTGGACGTGGGTGTCCAGGACGTACCGGATCCGCAGCCCGCGCGCCTCACAGGAGGCGAGCAGGGGCCAGCAGTCCCGCTGGGGGTCCACCACCAGGGCCTCGTCGCCGGAGGTCAGCAGGTAGCTGGTGTCGCCGAGGGCCGCCGTGGTGACGGGTTCGATGCTGTTCCCGCCCGCGCCGCTCCTCATATCGCTGCCACCTCCTCGTGCCGGTGCCGCCCAGTGATGCCGGTGACACCACCTCGCGCCGACGCCTCCTCGTGCCGGTACCGCCCAGTCATGCCGGTGACACCACCTCGCGCCGACGCCTCGTCGTGTCGGTACCACCTCGTCATGCCGGCGCCTCCTCGTGTCGGTGCCGCCCCGTCCGGGGACCGCCCTCCTCCGGGGCCTTTCCCGTGCCGCTCCCCCGCCGTTCCCGCGCGCCGCGCGGACCGCCGACCACCACGACCTCCACCCCGGCCACCGGGTTGCACCCGTACCCCTGCTCGTTCCACGGCGTCCGCAGCGGCTGGGTGCGCCCCTCGGCGTCGGTCGCCCGCGCCAGCAGGAGCCGCGGCCCCGGCACCCGCGGCGTCCACCGGTACGCCCACTCCGCCCAGGCGTACGGTCCTGCGGCAGGTGCCAGTTCGGCCGGTCGCCACCCGCCGCTGCCGACCCGCACCTCCACCCGGCGCACCGGAACCCCGCCCGACCAAGCCCGCCCGCGCACCGTGCAGAGGAGGCCCAGCGGCAGCCGTGCCCCGGGCGCCGGTCCCGTGATCAGCGACTTCACCCGGATCTCCCTCACCGGGCCCTCGGGCGTCCCGTCGCGGACGCCGCGCGAGCGCCGGTAGACGTACTCCTCGGCCTGGAACGGTCCGGTGAACGGCCGGGCCACCGCCTCCACCCCGACCAGCCACTTCACGTCCGCCACCCCGTAGTGGCCGGGCACCAGCAGCCGGACGGGCGCACCGTGGCCGGGCGTGAGCGGGGCGCCGTTCATGTGTGTGGCGAGCAGTGTGTCGGTGTGAAGGGCCAGGCCGGCCGGCAGGCTCCGCGCGAAGGCGGTGCGGTGGCCGTTCAGCTCGCCCTCGTCCGCGCCGGTGAACACCAGCTCCACCGTCTCCGGCCGCAGACCGGCCGACGCCAGCACCGTCCGCAGCGGGACCCCGGTGAAGCGGGCGCACCCCACGGCCCGCTGCGCCCACGGCAGGCCGGGCGGGCGGGGCTCCATCAGGCTGCGGCCGTTCCCGGCGCACTCCACCACCACCTCCAGCTCGCGCCCCGGAAGGGCCAGCAACTCCTCGTACCCGAGGTCGAGTTCGGTGTCCACCAACCCGCTCACCCGCAACCGCCAGCCGGCTCGGCGCAGGTGCGGAACGCCGAAGTGGTCGCGGACGAAGAACGCGCGGGTGGGCGTGAGCGGCTCGGCCAGCGCCGCCGCCGGCGTCTGCGCGTTGTACGGCTCGGTGGTGACCGTCTCGGGCGCCCAGCGTGGGGCGGTCGTCCCCTTGCGGGCTGTCGTCGTCATCCCGGCTCACCACCTGTGTGCGTCCGTCATGCGTGCCCCCGTGCCTGCCCCCGTGCGTGTTCCCGGCGCCTGCCCCCGTACCCGAACCCCACGCCTGTCCCCGTGCGAAGCCCAGCGCGCCGGGATCCCTGCGCCCGAAACCCCCGTGCCCGAAGCCCCGTGCCGGCCCACTGGCCCACCGGCCCGCCACCCACCGCACCCCGTCGTCGGCACCCCGTCGCCCTCACCCCGGCCCACCTCCGCCCCCGACCGCCACCCGCCCCGGCTCCCGTACCCGGGCCAGCGCACGCCGGGCGCCGAGCGTCTCGAAGACCGCCGCAGCCTCCGCCCGCAGCCGCCGGTCCGCCTCCTCCGCCCCGGCCCTGGTCCCTGCCCCGACGGCCACCGCCACCGCCTGGGCCTTGGCGCGCGCCGCCCAGTACGGCTGCCCGGCCCGGCCGTACAGACCGGCCGCCGCCAGGTGGTGGGCCCGGGCGCCCTCCGGGTCACCGCGGGCCGAGCCCAGCGAGCCGTGCGCGGACTGCGCCATCGCCCGCCAGGCCGAGCTGTCGAACCGGGCGGCCACCCGCTGCGCCGCCTCGGCGTGCTCGGCCGCGCCGTCCGCGTCCCCCAACGCCGCGAACGCCTCCGCCGCCACCGGGTGGAGCAGCGCCGTACAGCTCGGGCACTCGCCGTGCCGGGCCGCGTACACCGCGGCGGACCGCGCCGCGCGGACAGCCTCGCCCGGCTCGCCGCGCTCGACGGCGTCCAGCGCGGCGGTCGCGCAGAGCCGTCCGAAGGCGTGCCGGGAGAGCGGGGAGGCGGCGGCCGCGGCCATGCCGTGCCGCAGGTGGTCGGCCGCCTCGGCGCTGTCGCCGCGCCCGGCCGCGTACTCGGCGAGCCGCTGCCAGGGCAGTGCGTCGGCGCGGCCGCCGATCTCCTCGTAGAGGTGGGCGCTGCGTTCGAGGCAGCCGGGCGCCTCGTCCCAGTGGCCGCGCAGCAGCAGCGACTCCCCGAGCAGGCACCAGGCGAAGGCCTCCGCCCGTCGCGCACCGCGGGCGATCGCCAGGTCGAGAGTGTGCCGGGCGTACTCCTCGACGCTGTCGCTCAGGCCGTCCCCGTAGAGGTCGTACTCGCCGAGGCAGCAGTGGATGTCGAAGGTCCGGGCCAGCCGCTCGTCGTCGTCGGCGGTGGCTCCGAGCCGGTCGATCTCGCGCCGCAGGCCCTCCCGCCAGTCGCCGCGGGAGTGCTGGACGAGGGCGAGCGTCTCGTGGACGGCGGCCAGGTCGTCGGCGGTGCCGTGTTCCCCGACGAGGGCCATCCCGGCCTCGGCGGCCTGCTGGGCCTCCACGTAACGGCCGGACGCCCAGAGCCAGTTGGCGCGCAGACCGAGCAGCCGGCCGGTCTCGGCCGGATCGCCGCCGGCCTCGACCAGCGCCGTCCCGGCGGCTTCCAGGTGGGGTTCGGCGTCGGCCACCGACTCGCCGGCGAGGTGGGCGGTGGCCGCCTTGCGGTGCAGCCGCGCGGCCCGCAGGCCGGTGCCGTCGGCCGCCCGCCCGGTGAGGACGCCCGGCGAGGCGGGCAGGTCCACCACGGCCGGGGCGAGGGCGGAGCCGTACGCGGCGGCGGCGCCCGCGGTGTCGCCGGCCATCATCCGGAGGTCTCCGACGTGTTCCCAGAGTTCGCCGGTGAGTTCGGCCCGGACGTCGCCACCGGTCCGGACCTGTTCCCGGAGCCGCCGGGCGGCGGGCCCGGGGCGCTCGCGGCCCGGGGCGCGTTCCAGTGCGGCGGCCAGCCGGTCGTACTCGCGCAGCGCCTCGTGCCGCCGCCCGGCCAGCGCGTGCACCCGCATCAGTGCGAGGGAGGCGTCCTCGTGCAACGGGTCGGCGGCCACGGCCCGGCGCAGCGCCGCCGCGGCGCCGTCCAGGTCGGCGTGTGCCTCGCGCAGGCTGCCGAGCTCGACCAGGAGTGCCAGGTACTCGGCGTGCAGGGCCTGTTCGCGCTCGACCGCCCACTCCTCGTAGCGGTCCTCGGGCAGCAGGTCGCCGCCGTACCGGGCGACGGCGCGCTCGTACGCGTCGGGGTCCCGGCTGCGGCGGGCGTGCAGCGCGGCCTGCTCGAACTCCTGGACGTCGACCCCCAGCGGACCGCCGTGCAGGGCGAGGTTCTCGCCCGACTCCAGGTAGCGGTGGCGGGCGGCCCGGTCCGGGTCGAGGGTGTGCCGAACCTCGTGCAGGGCCTCGCGCAGCTGCTCGGCACCGGCCTCGGGCGGCAGTTCGGGCCAGAGCGCGGCGAGCACCTGTCCGTGGTGCAGCCGCTGGCCGGGGGCGAGCGCGAGCACCTTGACCAGGTTCCGGGACTTCCGCAGGCGCCACGCCTCGGCGGCGATCTCGCGCGGGCCCACCCGCACCCGGAAACCGCCGAGGAGACGGATACGCAGTTCGAGCATGCGCCGGACGCCTTCCGTACGGACACTACGAACCTACGTCGGCAACGCCCCACGGGCGAGTCCGGGCGCGGCACCACGCCGGAGCACCGCACGCCGGAGCACCGCACGTCAGGCCCCGCGCACGTCAGGCCTTCGCACGCCGGACTCGGCTGCACGCCGCCGCGTCACGTCAACGCGTCACACCGCCGGATCACGTGACCGGTTCACGCCGCCGGTTCGCGCCACCGCGTCACGTCACGGGTTCACGACACCGCGTCACGCCTCGGAGAGCGCCGACGCACCGAACTCGCGCACCGCGTCGGCCACGATGGCGTCCAGGCTGGCGTGGTGCGCGCCCCGCCAGTACGCCTGCCCGCATTCGGTGCACTGCGCGAACGCGTCGTACGAGCGCTCGGTGCCGTCCCGGAGCTGGTCCTGCACCGTCGACTTGGTGACGGTGCGCAGTACCCCGTTGCAGGTGGTGCACCGGCTCCAGGGGGCGAGCGGCGGCGCGAACCGGGACAGGACGTCCCGCAGCTGTTCGGCGGGCCGGTGGCTGTAGATGTAGGCGCCGGCCCAGAGTTCGCGGCGGCGCAGCAGGCCACGGTCGCGCGAGAGCATGACACGCTGTTCGGCGGCCGAGCGGGCGGCGAGCGCGGCGTCGCCGATGTCCGGGTTCTCGTAGGCGGCGTCGATGCCCAGCAGCCGCAGTCGGCGCGTCAGCGTGCCGAGGTGGACGTCGAGCAGGAACCGGACGGGGGCAGCCGCGGGCTGCGGCCTGGGTACCGCCTCCACCGAGATCCTCTCGCCGCCGACGGGGACGTACCCGACGCCCACCGGGCGGCCGTCCGCGGCCAGGGCACCGACCTCGGTGAGCGGGACGCCGAGCGACTCGACCACGTGCCCGAGCGTCGAGGCTCCGTCGGTTCGCAGCGCCGTGGGCGCCCCCCGCCGCGCCGAGGCGACGAAGAGGTGCAGCTCGGGGGCGAAGCTGAGCCAGATCTCCGGTCTCTCCACCCGGCCAGCATGCCAGCGGGCGGCCGTCGGCGGCCAGCGCTTTTCCCGCCGCCGGTCAGTCCGCCGGCCCCGTCCGCACACGGGACGGGAAGGGGCCGGCGTCCGGCGGTCCGGCGGTCCGGCGCGTTCAGGCGGTCCCGCGCGGTCCGGCGGTCCGGCGCGGTCAGGCAGTCCGGCGCGGTCAGGCCTGCGGCGCCCAGAAGGCGACCAGGCGGCCGACACCGTGCTCGACGCTCTTCCAGGAGCCGGTGAAGGTGAGCACCGCGACGGCGGAGGTGGGGAAGCCGGAGCGGTTCATCCGGGCGAGCAGATCGCCCTCGGCCTCGCCGGCGAGGGCGTCGGCCAGGGCGTGGGCGCCCGGGTTGTGGCCGACGAGGACGACGTCGGCCACCTCGTCGGACACCTCGTTGAGCAGGGCGATGATTTCGCCGAGGCTCGCCTCGTAGAGCCGGTCCTCGAAGACGGTCCTGGGCCGCCGGGGCAGCTCGGGGACCATCAGCTTCCAGGTCTCCCGGGTCCGGACCGAGGTGGAGACGAGTGCGAGGTCGGGCCCGATGCCCGCACCGGCCAGCCAACGGCCGGCGACGGGTGCGTCCTTGCGGCCCTGGTCGGCCAGCGGGCGCTCGTGGTCGTCGACGTCGCTCCACTCGGCCTTGGCGTGCCGGACCACGACGATCCTGCGGGTCGGTTCGGCGCTCACGACGGTCTCCTCTTCGTACGGGGATCGGTGCCCGGCCGACGCTACCCACCGGGTCCTCCGGTCACCGGCACGACAGCCGCCCCTCACCCGAAGAGGTGAGGGGCGGCGGGCCGCGGGATCAGGATCAGGATCAGCGGAAGGTGCGGAGCCGGAGGCTGTTGCCGACCACGAAGACCGAGGAGAAGGCCATCGCCGCCCCCGCGATCATCGGGTTGAGCAGCCCGGCGGCGGCCAGGGGCAGGGCGGCGACGTTGTAGCCGAAGGCCCAGAAGAGGTTGCCCTTGATGGTGGCCAGGGTCCGGCGGGAGAGCCGGATGGCGTCGGCGGCGGCCAGCAGGTCGCCCCGGACGAGGGTGAGGTCGCCGGCCTCGATGGCGGCGTCGGTGCCGGTGCCCATGGCCAGTCCCAGGTCGGCCTGGGCGAGGGCGGCCGCGTCGTTGACGCCGTCGCCGACCATGGCGACGACCCGGCCCTCGGCCTGGAGGCGCTGCACGGTGGCGACCTTGTCCTGCGGCAGCACCTCGGCGATCACGTCCACCGGCCTGATGCCGACCTCGGCCGCCACGGCCTGGGCCACGGCGGCGTTGTCACCGGTGAGCAGCATCGGGGTCAGTCCGAGGCCGCGCAGCCGGGCGATGGCCTCGGCGCTGGTGGGCTTGACGGCGTCGGCGACCTCCAGCACGGCCCGGGCCTCGCCGTCCCAGCCGACGGCGATGGCGGTCCGTCCCGCGGCCTCGGCACGGCGCTTGGCCTCGGCCAGCGGCGCCGGAAGGTACTGCGACCAGTCGGCGAGCAGCTGCTCGCGGCCGACCAGCACCGCGTGTCCGTCCACGACACCCTGGACGCCGAGTCCGGGGACGTTCTCGAAGCCCTCCACGGCGGGCAGCTCGCCCGCCTTCTGGGCGGCGGTGGCGACGGCGCGGGCGATCGGGTGCTCGGAGGCGTGTTCCAGGGCGCCGGCCAGGCACAGCGCCTCGGCCTCGATGACGCCCTCGGCGGTGTGGACGGCGAGCAGGGTCATCTGACCGGTGGTGACGGTGCCGGTCTTGTCCAGGACGATGGTGTCCACCCGGCGGGTCGACTCCAGGACCTCGGGGCCCTTGATCAGGATGCCGAGCTGGGCGCCGCGGCCGGTGCCGACCAGCAGTGCGGTCGGGGTGGCCAGGCCCAGGGCGCACGGGCAGGCGATGATCAGCACGGCGACGGCGGCGGTGAAGGCGGCGGCCCAGCCCTCGCCGGTGCCGAGCCAGTAGCCGAGGGTGGCCAGGGCCAGGGTGATGACGATCGGCACGAAGACGGCGGAGATCCGGTCGGCCAGCCGCTGGGCGGCGGCCTTGCCGTTCTGGGCGTCCTCCACCAGCTTGGCCATCCGGGCCAGTTGGGTGTCGGCACCGACCCGGGTGGCGCGGACGACGAGCCGGCCGCCGGCGTTGACGGTGGCGCCGGTGACGGAGTCGCCGACGGCGACCTCGACCGGCACGGACTCGCCGGTCAGCATCGACGCGTCCACGGCGGAGGCACCCTGGTCGACCACGCCGTCGGTGGCGATCTTCTCGCCGGGGCGGACCACGAACAGCTCGCCGACGGCCAGTTCGGTGGTCGGGATGCGGACCTCGGCGCCGCCGCGCAGCACGGTGACGTCCTTGGCGCCGAGTTCGAGCAGCGCCTTCAGCGCGGCGCCGGCGGTGCGCTTGGACCGCGCCTCGAAGTAGCGGCCGGCCAGGATGAACGCGGTCACGCCGGCCGCGGCCTCCAGGTAGATGTTGGAGGAGCCGTCGCTGCGGGCGATGGTGAGCTCGAAGCCGTGCCGCATCCCGGGCATTCCGGCGTTGCCGAGGAACAGGGCCCAGAGCGACCAGAGGAACGCGGCGCCGGTGCCGAGCGAGACCAGGGTGTCCATGGTCGCCGCGCCGTGCCGGGCGTTGGTCCAGGCGGCCCGGTGGAACGGCCAGGCGGCGTAGGTGACGACGGGCGCGGCCAGGGTGAGCGAGAGCCACTGCCAGTTGTCGAACTGGAGGGCCGGCACCATGGCCATCGCGATGACGGGGACGGCGAGCGCCAGCGCGGTGATCAGCCGCTGCCGCAGCGGGGCGAGTTCGTCCGCCTCCCCGGCCCCGGCCGCGGCGTCGGCGGGCTCGGCGGCGGCGGGGCGGGGCAGGACGGCGGTGTAGCCGGTGGCCTCGACGGTGGCTATCAGGTCCGCCACCTCGACTCCGCCCGCCACGACGACCTTGGCCTTCTCGGTGGCGTAGTTGACGGTGGCCTCGACCCCGTCCATGCGGTTGAGCTTCTTCTCGATCCGGGCGGCGCACGAGGCGCAGGTCATGCCGCCGATCTGGAGTTCCACCTCGGTGGAGGCGGGTGCCTGGGTGGTCATCTGGGCTCCTCGTGGGTCGTGGATCGGAGTGGTTCAGGTCCGGGGGCCGGGGCCGGAATCGGGGGTCGGGGCCCGGAATCCGGGGCCGGCCTCCGGGGCCTGCCCCCGGCCGGGTCCGGTTCACCCCTGGATACCCCCCAGGGGTTTCCCGGACCCGAAGGCCGGGGCGGGCGGCGGCGGGCTCAGGCGCGGCCGGTGAGCTCGTAGCCCGCGTCGTCGATCGCGGCGCGCAGGGCCGCCTCGTCCGGCTCGGCCTCGGCCGAGACGGTGACCAGGCCGGCCTGGACGTCGACGCTCACGGCGGTGACGCCGGCCAGGGCGGAAACCGCCTTGCCGACCGCCTGCTCGCAGTGGCCGCAGGTCATCCCGGCGACCGCGTAGACGGTGGTGACGGCGGCGGGCGCCTCGACCGTGGCGGTGGTGGAGCAGGTGCCGTTCTCGGAGCAGCAGGACATGGGATTCCTCCGGTGGTAGCAGTGCCGTTCTCCGATACCCAGTGGGGGTATCGGTCGGTGCATGGCTCCTTTATACCCCTGGGGGGTATCACTGGCAACCCCCGCCGACCGGCGCGCACCTGCCGCACCAAGTACTCCCCAGGGGTATCCGAGGGAAGAGTCGATCCCGCTTGACTCGATACCCCCTAGGGGTATCTACTGCAGACACCGAAGCGCCCACCCGACTACCGGAGGAGGCCCGCATGGCCGGCTACCACGACGACAAGGACCAGGTGATGCGCAGGCTGCGCCGCATCGAGGGCCAGGTGCGCGGGCTACAGCGGATGGTCGACGCCGACGACTACTGCATCGACGTCCTCACCCAGGTCTCGGCGACCACCAAGGCCCTCCAGTCGGTCGCCCTGCAACTGCTCGACAGTCACCTCGGCCACTGCGTCCAGGACGCCATCGCCCGGGGCGGCGGCGAGGCCGACGCCAAGGTCGCCGAGGCCTCGAACGCCATCGCCCGCCTGATGCGCGCCTGATGTCCGCCTGAGCACTGCCCGCCCGGCGCCGCACGCCCCCGGCCGATCCCCGCCACTCCCCCGCGCACGCCCGCGCCCACGCCCGCACCCCGCCCGCACCCGAAGGAGCTCCGCCATGAACGCCGCACTGAAGATCGCCGCCTTCGCCACCGGCCTCACCACCGCGTTCGGCGCCGCGTACGGGGTCGGCCACGCCACCGGTACCGGCCCGGCACCGCGCCCGGCCGCGGCCGCCCACGCCGGTCACACCGGCCACACCGGCCCGACCGGCCACGCCGCCGAGGCCCCGGCCGGGGCCGAGGCTGCGGGCGACCACCTGCCCGGCGGTCTCCAGGTCTCCGAACGCGGCTACACGCTCAGCCTCGACAGCCCCTTCGTCACCGCCGGCGCCCCGACCGACCTGCGGTTCCGCATCCTCGGCGCGGACGGCCGCCCGGTCACCGACTACCGCCCGGAGCACGAGAAGGAGCTGCACCTGATCGTCGCCCCGCGCGACCTCGCCACCTTCCAGCACCTGCACCCGACGCGGGCCGCGGACGGCACCTGGAGCGCGGCGGCCGCCCTGCCGACCGCGGGCGAGTACCGGGTCTTCGCCGACTTCACCCCGGCCGGCGCCGCCGAGGGGCTCACCCTCGGCGCCGACCTCCACGCGGCCGGCGACCTGCGCCCCGCGCCCCTGCCGGAGACCGGACGCAGCGTCGCCGTCGACGGCTACACCGTCACCCTCGGCGGCGACCTCACCCCCGGCCGACCCGCCCGGCTCACCCTCACCGTCAGCAAGGACGGCCGGCCGGTCACCGACCTCCAGCCCTACCTCGGCGCCTACGGCCACCTGGTCGCCCTGCGCGCCGGAGACCTCGCCTACCTCCACGTCCACCCGGAGAGCACGACGCCCGGGCCGGAGGTCGCCTTCACCGCGACCGCGCCCAGCCCGGGCGCCTACCGTCTCTTCCTCGACTTCAAGCACGGGGACACCGTCCGCACCGCGGCCTTCACCGTCGCCACCGGGGACGGCGCCCCGGCCACCGCAGCCCCGTCGACGGCTGCGGCGCCGTCGACCGCTGCGGCAGCGGCTCACCAGCACTGAACGACCGGAGCGCCTCGACCGGGGCACCTCGGCCGGAGGCACCTCCGCCGGGACACCTCTGCCGGGTGAGCCGCTTCACCCGGAGCGGCTCACCCGAAGCGCTTCAGCAACTCCTCGACGTACTCCTCCAGCCGCCCGGCGAGGAGCGCGGGGGTCAGGTCGGTCCGGCCGAGCTCGCGCCAGCTCACCCCCACCTTCTCCGCGTCGGGTGCGAAGGCGAGGGCGTCGAGCAGGCGCCAGTACAGGTGGTCGGCCGGCTCCGCCGCGAGGTCCCCGCCGGCCTCCAGGTAGCGGCCGGCGAACGCCATCCCGGCCGGCACGCCGTACAGCAGGGCCAACGCGGTGGAGCAGTGCGCGACGTCCAGGTCGGCGGGGCCCCAGGAGGTCTCCACCCAGTCCACCACACCGGTGATCCGCAGCTCGCCCGTACTCCCGCCGCCGCTGAACAGCACGTTGCCCGGGTGGTAGTCCCGATGCAGGAAGCGGCCCGGGAACGACGGCGGCGGGCGGCGGATCACCTCCACCGCCCGCTCCCACACCTCCGGACGCGCGCTCCCCGCCGGACGCCGCACGCCCTCCGGGGTCACCCACGCCTGGTAGTCCCGCGGCCGCGCGTCCTCCGGCACGTCGACGCGGTGGATCCGGACCAGTTGCCCGGCGAGCAGCCGGCAGCGCCGGTCCAGCTCCTCCTCGTCCACCCGGACGGTGCCCGGCAGCAGCGTCATCAGCAGCGACGGGTACGCGCAGAACTCCCCCGTCGCATCCACCCCGCGCAGCGTGGCCACCGGCACGCCACCGCCGTCCGCGCCGAGCAGGGTGAGGATGTCGGCCTCCCTGGTGAGCAGGCCTTCGGCATGCCGGAGGTAGAACGGCGCGACGAACGACCGGAGCACCAACTCCTCTGCGCCCTCCGGGCCTTCGACGCGCAGCCGACGCATCTCCGAGGTGAACCCGCCCCGCAGCCGACTGCTCCCGGTCACCCTGCTGCCGTCGGCCAGCCGTCCCGCGACCCATGCCCACGTCCGGGCCCGGTCCCGGTCCCGGTCCCGGTCCTGGTCCCGCTGCGCATCGTCGTGCGCCACTAATTCGCTCATGGCCGTCGAGCCTAGGCGAGGCCCGGCTACCTCCCCGGACGGCCCCGGCGGGCTCCGCCGGACTTCCCGCCCGACGCCTTGCCGGTACCCGGCCTGCCCCCGCCGGACTTCCCGCCCGACGGCTTGCCGCCGGCCGTCCTGCCTCCCGATGCCTTGCCACCGGCTGTCCTGCCGCCGCCCGACTTCCCGGCGGCCGCCTTGCCCGCACCGCCACCGCGCGGCCGGGCGCCCGGCGCCACGGGCTTCTCCTCGGACTGGGCGGTGCCCGCGCGACCGCGGGAGCTGTTGACCGTCCGGCCTCGGACGATGCCGATGAACTCCTCCACCAGGTCGGTCGTCCGGTCCTCCGGCCAGGAGAGCGCCACCTGGGACTGCGGCGCGTCCGGGACGGGCCGGTAGGTGAGGTCCCGGCGGTGGTGCAGCCGGGCGAGCGACTGCGGCACGAGCAGGACGCCGACGTTCGCCGCGACCAGCTCGATCGCGTCCGCCGTGGTCGCCGGACGCTCGATCGCGGGCCGCCCGGGGAGCTCCTGCCAGCCGAGGGAGTCGTCGACGGGGTGGAAGACGACCTCGTCGGCCAGGTCCGCCACCGGCACCTCCTCGGCCGCCGCCAGCCAGTGGTCCTTCGGGAAGACGACCACGGTGGTCTCGGTGTAGAGGGGGATCGCGCTGAGGCTGCCGCGGTCGACCGGCAGCCGGACGAGCCCGGCGTCCGCACCGCCGCCCAGCAGCGTGGGCTCGCCGTCCTCCACCGGCACGGCGAGCAAGGTGAGCGGGACGTCCGGCAGCCGCTGCTCCCAGACGCGCACCCACTTACCGGGCGTCACGCCGGGAACGTACACCAGCCGGAACGAGGGGTTCGCCTGCATCTCTGTCACGCAGCAAGGCTACCGACCGTGATCGGGGCCGCCACTCACTCGCTTACCCTAGTGACCATGACATCGCTCAAGCCGAAGACCACCCAGACCATGAAGCCGGCCACGGCGGCCAAGAAACTGGGCATCTACCTCGACGCCGCCCCCGCCGACTTCCAGGAGGGCGTGGTCTCCCGCGAGGAGCTGAACGCCCTGCAGGCCGAGCCGCCGCAGTGGCTCCAGGACCTGCGCCGCAACGGCCCGCACCCGCGCCCGGTCGTCGCGGCCAGGCTCGGCGTCTCCGTCTCCGGCCTGGCCCGCGGCGGGGTCTCCGAGGCCCTCACCACGGAGCAGATCGACGCCCTGAAGGAGTCCAACCCGGACTGGCTCGCGCGCGAGCGCACCATCCAGGCCGAGGTCCGCCGGGAGGCCGTGCGGGTCAAGGAGAAGCACGAGAAGGAGCAGCAGAAGCAGGCGGCCCCCCAGGCCACGCCGGCCAAGTCGGCCAAGAAGCGCTGACGCACACCGGTCGGGCGGCGCCGGCGGGGCCCCGCCCCCCCGGCCCGGGGGGGGCCGGACCGCCGGGGGCGGGGCGGCGGGGGGGGGCGAATAAAAAAAAGACGCAGCCG
>NZ_JBHJUK010000095.1:0-35913 GCF_042266225.1 Kitasatospora sp. NPDC056181 | reverse complement strand
CCCCACACCCCCAGCGCCACGGCGCGCCCCACCCCCACCCCCACCCGAACCGCCCCACCCAGGCGGCGGTGGTCCCCCCCACCACCGCCGCGGCCGTTGCCACAGCGGCGTCCTGACGGCAGCCGGGCCCGCCGGCGGCCCTGCCCGCCGTCC
Organism: Kitasatospora sp. NPDC056181; assembly: GCF_042266225.1. Taxonomy (NCBI): domain Bacteria; kingdom Bacillati; phylum Actinomycetota; class Actinomycetes; order Kitasatosporales; family Streptomycetaceae; genus Kitasatospora; species Kitasatospora sp. NPDC056181. The sequence continues at coordinate 35,760 of NZ_JBHJUK010000095.1, read as the reverse complement.
GCACCGCCCCCTGGAGAACAGCTCGGAGACCTGCGGAGGAGGACGCTCGCGTCGTCGTCACCCGCTCAGCCTGCCGCGAGAACCCGCCCGGCCGCCACGGGGGTGCGGCCGGGCGGGTGACCGGGGGAGCGGGCGGGGGCCGGGCGCCAGGGCTCAGGCGCCCTGGAACGGCCCCCGGGGCAGCCGCCCGGTCAGCAGGTGCCGGCCGCGCGCTCGCGCACGACCAGATCCGTGCGGCCCGCCGTGGCGTCCAGCCAGATCACCCGGGTGCCCCGGTCGGCCGCCGGGGCGTACTGGCCGCCACGGTTGCAGGAGACCCGCTCGGGGGTGCCACCGGTGAGCGGCAGCTGCCAGAGCTTCGGCAGGTCGGCGTTCTTCGTGCCGCCGGTCACCCGGCCACCGGCGACGCCGAAGGTGACCGCCTGGTCGGAGGCGGTCAGGGTGGTGATCCGGCGCGGCTCGGCGGTGCCGCCGGGCAGGAGGTCGGTCACGCCGGAACCGTCCAGGGCACCGGAGCGGATCGCGCTGCCCTTCGCCCGGTCGCCGGGCGTCTGCACCCAGAGCAGCCGGCCACCGGCGAGGCGGGTGCCGGTGACCACGGTCCCGGGGGCGGTGGCGTCCGCGTCGTCCACCACGTACTGGGCGACGACCTTGCCGGCGGCGGTCGAGTAGACGGTCGGCGCGCTCACCGTCCGTTCACCGGCCTGCCAGCTCTCCGTCCAGGCGAGGAGGCCGTCCTTGAGCGAGAGGTCCGAGGCGCGGTGGCCGTCCGGCAGCGGAATCCGCACCGCCGGGGCACCGTTGCGGGACAGCACGGGCCCGGTCAGACCGGCGGCGTAGTCGTTCGCCACGAAGGCCACGTCGCCTCCGGAGATCCGCACGTCGCTGACGAACTGGTTCGCCGCGCGGTGGACGCTGCGCACCGGGCCGCCGTCGAGCGGCCGGGCCAGCACCTCCATGCCCCAGGTGCCGTCGGCGCCCGGACCCATGGCCACCCACGCGGCGGACGTGCCGTCGGTGGCGGGCCAGCCGTGCGAGCGGCCGTCCTCCGGGCTGAGCCGGGCGGGCTCGGCGGAGCCGCTGACGGTTCCCGCGTGCACGGCCATGCTGCCCTTGGCACCCTTGCCCGCGGTGGCCGCCACCCAGCGGCCGGCGGCGACATCGGGTGCGACGCTCTCGGTGGAGAGCTCGCGCAGCAGCGGTCGGCTGTCCACGCCGATCCGGCGCTGCCAGCCGTCCTTGACCCCGTGCGCGTCGAACGCGCCGGCCACGGTACGGAGCTGGGCGCGGTCGAGGCCGAGGGCGCGGCCGGCGGCGAGCACCGCGTTGCGGGCGTCGACGAAGTCGTCCAGCGGGGTGAGGTACTCGGCGAGCGCGCGGTAGACCAGGCGGTCGGCGAGGAGCGGGTCGAGGGTGCGCCGGATGTCCCACAACGCCCCGGAGAAGATGGTGGAGTTGAGGTGCACGCCGCCGTTGTCGACACCGGCCGGTGCGCCGATGTAGTCGGCGACGGTGGTGCGCCGGTCGTCCATCCTGCGGTCGGCGCAGGCCTGCGGGGTGCCGGTGCGGCAGAGGCCCTCGCCGAGCAGTGCGGCCCTCGGGTCGGTCATCGGGATGCCGCGGCTGGTCACCTCGATCGCGTTGCCGAAGTAGTCCGCGAGGGCCTCGTCGAGTGCGCCGGACTGGCCGAGGTTGACGAGCTCCGCCGTGTGCTTGACGACGCCGTGGGTCATCTCGTGCCCGGCGACGTCACGCGCGACGGAGAACGGGTGGCGCTTCTCGCTGCCACCGCTGTAGATCATCTTCTCGCCGTCCCAGTAGGCGTTCTCCAGCGGCTGGCCGGAGCTGGTGACGTTGACGACGGAGGTGATCGGTCCGGCCTTGCCGTCGATCCCGTCGCGGCCCAGGCGGTCGCGGTAGAAGTCGTACACGGCGGCGGCGTTCAGGTGGGCGTCGGTGGCGCCGCTGGTACCGGTGGAGGCCGGGAAGCCGGGGCTCGCCGAGGCGGCCGGGCGGGCGTCGGCGGGCAGGGCGCGGTCGAAGTCCGTGACATCCCGGCCGGCCGCGTCGTAGGTGGTGATGGCGGCGGGGCGGGTGAGGTCGACGAGCTGGTAGGTGCCGTCCGGGAGGCGGCCGATGTTCACCTGGGCCGGGTGGCCGAAGGCGTCCGGGGCGGTGCCGGTGGCGGGTTCGAGGCCGGCCGCCCCGGCTGCCGGGGAGGCGGCCTCGGCGGAGGGGGCGGCCTTGGCGGCGGGGGAGGCGGGGGCGGACTTGGCGTCCGGGGCGCCGAGCGGGTACCGGTCGCGGACCTCGTAGCTGAGGGCCACCTCGCCGACGGTGGCGTCCACGAACACCTCGCGCGCCTTCGCCGCCCAGGGCTCCGCGACGGCACCGCGAACGGTGAAGTGGCGGGCGAGCCGGCCGGCGCCACCGGGCAGCACCACCAGGCCGTGGTCCTCGACGGCGGCGCCCTCGCGCGCCGCGGGGTCCTGGAGTGCGCCGATCGCGAGCCGGCGCAACACCTCGTCCGGCACGGTCTGCGCGGTCGGGGCGGTGAGGCCGGTGAAGAACTTGCCGCCGACCGACTCGACCCGCTGTCCGGCACCCTCGCCGACCAGGTGGACCAGGTACCTGGCCCCGAAGACCGGTATGCCGCCGTGCCGCTGCTCGAACCTGACGGTGCGCCGGCCGTCGACGGCCTGCCCGGTCCCGGCCTCGGCGAGCTGCGCGGGGTCGACCCGGTAGCGGTCCTGATGGGCGGCCAGGTGGGCACGGGCCGCGTCGGCCGGGTTGTCGCCGGGGGCCGCGTCGTCCAGGCCGGTGACCAGCTGCGGAGCGATGGTCTCGGAGCCGGCGACCAGCCCGGGCACCGGGTCGGCGCCGGAGGACGGCCCCCCGGCCGGTCCGGCGGCGGGCCCGGCGAACGCTGGTGGCACGCCCGCGCCGAGGCTGAGCACGGCGGCGATCGCGATACCGAGCAGCCTGGGTCCGGGCGTACGGGAACGGTGATGCACTGCGGTCCCTCCCACGGGGAAACGGGCGGTCCGGCGGCATGCCGGACCACATCTGAACGGCGGACGCCCACCCCACGGCTCGTCCGTTCTCCGGAGCCGGCGGTCCGTCATGCGGACCAACATAGGCCATCCCCCTGAATATGTCGATCGACTGCATATGCAGGCGACTGGCACTCGTCGGCCGAGGCGCCCCTCCGCGTCGGATCCCCGCCGGATCCCCGTCGAAGCGGCGCCGACGGACGCCGGGAAGGCCCGGCCGCCCCGCCCCGCCGTGTCGGTCGGGCGGCGGGCCCTCCCGGCGGCGGTGGGGCGCCGGCGGTGTGATCGGTGCGCCGCCGACGGGGTGACTGTCCGACGGGTCATGACAGGTCCGCGGCGGGCCGGTACCTAGCGTGACGGCATGACCACAGATCGCTCTCCCGGTGTCGCCGCGCTCCCGCGGACCATCCGGCACCACGGCCTGGCGCCACTGTTCGTGCTGGCCCTCGCCCTGCTCACCCTCGTCGCCGCCATCACCCCCGCCGCGGCCGCGCGCCGGGCGGGCGGCCTGCTCGGGGTGAACCTCGTCAACAGCAGCGACCGCGACCTGACCCTCGCCAACCTCCAGGTCACCGACGGCTGCGCCAACACCAACCCGCCGGCGCGGCTCGCCGCCCTCGGCGGAACCGGGCAGTTCAACGTCGGCGTGTGCAACGGTTCCAACGGCGCGTCGGGGACCGTCAGCTACCAGGTGGGCGGTGAGAGCCAGGGCACCGTGATCACGTTCGGCTGGAACGTCCCGGCCCCGCTCGACGCGCCGAACACCCTCACCGAGACCGCGCCCACCGGCTACGTGGCGAGCCACACCGGGGGTACCGACCCCTTCACCCCCGTCACCTTCACGGTCGACTGCAACTCCACCACCTGCGACGGGATCCCGGACGACTGGAAGCGCAACGGCGTCACGATCAAGCCCAGCGACGGCAGCCCCGACCAGTTCATCGACCTCAAGGCCATGGGCGCCGACGTGAACAAGCCGGACGTCTTCGTCCAGGTCGACTGGATGGCCGACGCCACCCACAGCCACGCGCTCACCAACGACGCGATCAGGAAGGTCGTCGACGCCTTCAAGAACTCCCCGTTCAACCGGCACAGCCCCACCACCGGGATCAACCTGCACGTCGACGCGGGGCCGGACAGCATCCTCGACTTCACCAAGAACACCACCTGGGGGACGCTCAGCAAGGCGAAGAAGCAGACCGAGGCGGCCAACCTCGGGACGGTCGACGCCAACGGGCGCTACCTGTGGGACGCCTTCAACAAGATCAAGACGGCCGCGGGCGGCTTCATCAGCACCGGGCGGAGCTCGCTCTTCCACTACGCCATCGCGGCGCACAACCTCCAGCCCGGCGTCACCTACAGCGGCGTCGCCGCCGGCGTGCCGGGCAGTGACTTCATCGTCAGCCTGGGCAGCTTCGACAACCAGGTCGGCAGCACCAACCAGCAGGCCGGCACGCTGATGCACGAGCTGGGACACGACCTGGGCCTCAAGCACGCCGGGAACGCCGACACGCCCAACCACCAGCCGCAGTACTTCAGCGTGATGAACTACTCCTACCAGATGGGCGGCCTGTCGGTCGGCACCACCACCGGGGTCATGGACTACTCCCGCGCGGTGGGCTCGCTGAACGAGCCGACGCTGAACGAGCGCCAGTTCCCGGCCAGCACCGCCGGCTACGACGTCACGCACTGGTGCCCGAACACCAAGCAGGGCTCCCGCTTCGTCACCGTCCAGGCGAGTGCCGGCCAGGTCGACTGGAACTGCGACGGCATGATCAACCCCCAGGGCACCGTCGCGTTCGACACCAACAACGACGGGTCCCAGACCGCGCTGAGCGGCCACGACGACTGGGGCAGCATCCAGCTGCGCGGCGGCTCGATCGCCCACTCGGGCGCGGCCGGGGTCCCGGCACCGACCGAGGAGAACGAGATGACCCTGGAGGAGGCCGGGATGGAGCTGCCGCTCGACGTCCTGCCGCCGGTCACCACCGCGCGCACCGACCCGCGCCCCGACCGGCACGGCGTCTACCACTCGGACGTCCTGGTCACCCTCGACGCCACCGACGACATCAGCGGCGTCGCGATGACCGACTACCGGGTCGACGGCGGCGAGTGGACGCGCTACACCGGGCCCTTCACGGTGAGCGGCGACGGCCGCCACGAGGTCGAGTACCGCTCGGACGACCACGCGCAGAACGTGGAGCAGGAGCACTGCCTGGAGATCCGCATCGACTGCGACCCGCACGACGCGGAACCCCGGGACGCCTCCGACGGCTCCCAGGAGGGTTGATCCGGCCGGTACCTGACGGACCATCCGGACCGAGCACCCGGCCCCGGGTCACCGTGAGGTGGCCCGGGGCCGCGGTGCGGCAGGGGTGTCACGACGGCCCCCGGTCCCGGTCAGCCCAGCCAGAAGCCGAGCACCACCGCGCCCAGCAGGACCAGCGCGGTCAGGGCCGGCGCCCCCATCCCGCCCCTCGGCCCGGACGTGACGGCGGCCATCGACACGACCGGCACCGCGAGGGCCAGGCCCACCGTCAGCACGACCACCGTGCCGGACGGCGCCCCGGCCACCATCGCCCCCCACACCACCGTGAACATCAGCACCAGCCACATCGACGCGGTCACCAGCAGCCAGGCCGCCCGCGCGGTCCACCGGGCCGCCTGGTCATCGGCGTAGAAGTTGGCGCGGGTCGTCGTCCAGAACCGCAGCAGGGGCCGGCCAAGCCGGGCAGAGATCAGCATGGCGTCAGTCTGGCGTGCCCCGAGCCGTCGCGGCACCCCCCGAATCCCTGCGGCCGCGTCGTCACATCCGGTGCGGGCGGCGGGTCAGAGGAGTGTCCGAGCACGTGCAACGAAGCGGGGCGGTGCTCCTGCGCCGCTTCCCTCCGATACGAGGTTGGGGTTTCGCCGCCCGCGGGGGGTGTTCGCGACGGTGCCCGGCGCGATGGTGCCCGGCGCGACGGCGACGGCGTCGTGCTCCCTTGCCGGCCTTGCGGGGGCGTCCCTGTGATGGGATGTCATGGGGGAGTCGGCGGCATGACACAGAGGGGGGCGGGGCGGATGACGGCCGTGAGTGAGGCGCGGGTGCGGGGGCTGGTGCTCGGGTCGGCGTTGGGAGACGCGGCAGGGGTGGTCCGGGGCCGGTGGCCGGCCGAGGGGCCGTTGCGGATCGGTGTCAGTACCCAGCTGGCGGCCTTCACCATCGAGGGTGCGATCCGCGCCTCGATGCGGATGAACCACAAGGGCATCTGCCACGCGCCGACCGTGGTCTGGCACGCGTACTGCCGTTGGGCCTTCCTGCAGGGCATCGAGCCGGGACGGATCTCCGAGCGCTGGACGGGCGGCGGTGGCGGCCGGTGGCCGGACGGCTGGCTCGCCCAGGTGCCCGCTCTCGGCGAGCGCCGCGGCTCGGCGCCCGCCACCGTCGCCGCCTTGACCGCACTGACACCGGGGACCCTGACGAAGCCGGTCTCCGACAGCCGGGGCGCCCACGCGCTCACCCGGAGTCTGCCCCTCGGACTGCTGGGGCTCCTCTCCGGGCCGGCCTGCGTCGCAGCGATCCGCGAGACGGCCGCGCTCACCCACGGCGCCCCGGACGCACAGGACGCGGTTCTGGGGGCGACGGGACTCGTCTCCCACTGCCTCACCGAGGACGATCCCTTCCGGGCGTGGACGACCTCCGGTCCGGGCGGTGACCACCCCGTCGATGCGCTGGTCCGCTCCCTGCCGATGCCGCACTCGGCGAGCCCGGACACGGTTCTGGACCTGCTGAAGGCACCCGGTGGCGTCCCGGACCCCGGGCAGCTTGCCTGGACGGCCCCGGAGGCGACGGCCTCCGCGGCGCTGCTCGGCGCCCTCTTCGTGGTCTCCCGCTTCCCCGGCCGCGACACCGTGGGCGCCGCACTGCGGTTCGCGGCCGGCGCGCCGGACGGCGAGTCGGTGGCGTCCACCGCCGGCGCGCTGCTCGGTGCCGCGCACGGCGTCGACGCGTTGCCCGTCGAGCTGCTCAGCCGGCTCGAACTCGCCTGGGTGCTCGACACCCTGGCACGTGACCTGCTCCAGGAGTACGTCGACTCGCCCGGCGGCGGCGAGTACGTACCGGCCCGCGACCCGCACTGGTGGAACCGCTACCCCGGCTGGTGACAGCGGGGCGGGAGGTCCGTCGGGCACCCCGAAAGCATCATCGAACCCGACCGGGCCAGACCCTGGCGAGGGTCGTGGGAGAGCCCGGTGCCGGCTCCACCGGTCACGTCGCAGTGGGGATGTGGCGTGCTGCCGCGAGCCCGGCCATCGCCCGGAGTTTCGCGAAGTAGGAGGCGCAGTACTCCGATTCGATCAGGGGCACGACCTTGTCGAGGTCGGCGATGCACGCCCAGAGGACGGCAATGCCACCGTCGTCGAGCCCACCGTCCAGCTCCCGCCGGACGAGGCCGGCGACGTCGGCGTCCACGAGGATCAGCTCCACGCCCTCGATGTCGATGCCGCGGAAACCGTCGGGGTACGGTGCGCGCCGGTGCTCCTCCCACAGCAGGGTGAGCCGGTCCTCGGGCTGCGCCCGGTTCACGTCGACAACTGCCGTTTCCACCCCAGACGGTGGGCGGAGCAGCAGCGAAACAGCCTCGAAGACGGCACGCACCATGGCGACGGCCCTGGCCGGGCCGAGGGCGGCACTGGTCACGGAGCCCCGCAGGAGTTCGTCGCGCAGCAGACGGCAGCGGTCGAGCTCGGCAGCGAGTTCGGCCGGGACGAGCCCTGCGCCGCCGGCCCGCTCGATGAGCTCCTGAAGCGGTTGGTCGACGGCCAGACGCTCGGCCATGACGTGCTCCAGGGCGAACAGGGAATGCGTGACGGCGACGGTGGCGAACTCGTACCGGTAGTAGGAGTGCCGGATGAGTTCGCGGGACGTCTCCATCGCGCTCATGACGTACACCGACGCGCCGCCGGGCAGAACCAGGTCGGCCACCAGGGCGTCCATGCCCGCGTAGTCGAGAACGATGTCGCGGACACGCGGGTCCGGTACCGGCGGAGGGAGCGGGCCTGGCAACGGCGGCAGGGTGTTCACCAGCGCAGTCTTGTCGTCCGAAGGCTCTCGGTGCCAACGGATTTGCTCCGGGCGCCCGGCCACCCGCAGCCACACGTCGCGACTGTCCCGGTCCGACCGGGGAGAACAGCCGGGGACCAGGCCGGCGTCGTCGGGCAGCCGCCGCAATGCCGGCGGCCGGGGCTGCTCCGGTGCCGGCGGCCGGGCCGCGCGAGTCGTCCACCGCCCCGCAGGGCCCGGCCAGCGCCCGGCCCCCGGCACTCGCCCTCCGGACGATCCCGGCAGTCCGGCCTGTACGGCGACCAGGGACCGTGCAACGTTCCCCGCGCACACTCAACTGCAAGCAGTTCACGACCCCTCAGCCGACGACAGGACGCGGGAAGTCGAGCCGGAGCCCGTACTCGCCGACAGGGCCGTGCAACCCTTGCGGCGCCGCGGCGGTGAGTAGGGCAGAGCGAGGGCCCGATCGGGTCGTCGCGCGGACGCGAAGAGGAATTGGATGACCGCGAGCGTAGTGCACAACCCGGTGGAGGACCGGCCGCGGCCCGTCACGGCACCGGCCGCGGGCGGCCCCGGCCTGCGGGGGCTCGACTTCGAGGGGTTCGCCGCCACGCGCTGGCGGCGGCTGGTGCGCACCGCCTACCTGCTCACAGGCGACTACCACGAGGCCGAGGACGTGGTGCAGGCGACCCTGGCGAAGGTCGAAGGTACTCCCGCTCCAGGACATCAGGCTCGCCGCGTACGACGCCCAGGGGAGGGTACTGGCGAGCAAGACGCTGCCGTCCTGAACCGGACCGGCATCGCGGCCCTGGCGTCGGCGGCGCGCCTGGCGCCGGTCGAGTCGCCGGTCGAGTCGCCGAGCGGCCCGTGCGGCCGCCCGGCGGCGTCGCGCGGGCCGGCGGTGAAGCCGCGCCCGCCCCGCCGAGCGAGGAAGAGGCCCTGAACGTTACTGCTGGTCACCGCGGTTGGCAGGCCTCCGTACACCCGGCTTGCAGTCGCCGCGGACATCGGCCACGGTGGAACGGTAGGGCCATGTGGGGGACATCCGTAACAGCAGGTGACTGAACTGCACTGAACTGCACGGCACAGCAGTGGCGTTCTTTCGGAGGTCGCATGCCACCGGTGAACTGGATCCCCCAGGCCGTCGGCAGGCCGGAAGGCGGCGGTGAGGCCGCCGCCGAGGCCGCCGCCGCGGACCGGGTCCTCGTGAGGATCGAGAAGATCGGCGCCATGGGCGCCCTGATCGGGGCACTGGAGCAGCTCGCCGCCTCGTCCGCGCTGAGTGACGACGGCATCTTCTCCTGGAGGGTGAACCAGACCCGGTTCCGCGGCATCGAACGGTTCCCGCTGACGTACGTGTCCAGGCTGCTGGAATACCCGCGGGTCGTCGTGATCCCGCAGGTGCGGCTGACGGCTGCGGCCAGGCTGCTGCTGGGCCGGCCGCACCGCAGGGAACGCGCCGCGCTGCTCCTCACCCTCACCGGCACCGCCGCCGGCATGCAGGTGCGCCAGTACTACGGCTACGACGGCTCGGACAACATCTCCATGATCACCTTCCTGGTCGCGACCCTGGAGAAGGCGTTCCCCGGCGACGACCGGGCGCGGGAGGCGTGCATCCGGTTCATCGCCTTCCAGGCGTGCGTGGCCTACGCCGCCGCCGGGGCGATCAAGCTGGTCTCCCCGGTGTGGCGCGACGGCTCCGCCATCACCGGGATCCTCCGCACCCGCGTCTACGGGGACAAGGGGCTGCACCGGTTGCTGCGCCTCCACCCCGCCGTTGCCCGCGCCGTGGCCTGGGGCGTGATCCTCGGCGAGCTGACGTTCCCCCTGGTGCTGGTCGCGCCCAGACCGGTGGCCCGGGGCATCCTGGGCGCGGGTGTCTTCTTCCACCTCGTCAACGGCAGGTTCATGGGGCTGAACCGCTTCCTCTGGGCGTTCACGGCCACCTACCCGGCGATCGCCCACGTGTCCCGGTCGCTGCGCCCGTGAACACCCACCACACGGCCGAGGCCGGCACCCGGAGCCGCAGCAGCGCCGTCCAGGACCGGCTGATGGCCGGCGCCGTGCTCACCACGGCGGTGGGAGTCGTCGTCACGGAGCTGAGAAAGAGCGGCGCACCGTCGCCCGCGCCGGGCCGGGTCGTACGGGTGGGCGGCCGTGCACTGCACCTGCTCGACCGGCCGGGACAGGCACCGCCCGACAGGCCGGCACAGGCACCGACCGTCGTGCTGGAGAGCGGCCTGGGCCACCCCGCCACGGTCTGGAGCTGGGTCCTCGAACAGCTCCGCCAAGACACCCACGCCGTGGCGTACGACCGGCCCGGCATCGGATGGAGCGCCGCAGGACGCACCGGGCTGGACGGTGCCCGGTACCCGGACCATCTGCTCGCGGTCCTCGCGCGGGCCGGCGCGCGCGCCCCGTTCGTCCTGGTGGGCCACTCGGTCGGCGGGCTGCTGACCAGGATCTTCGCCGAACGACACCCCGAACTGACCGCCGGCCTGGTGTTCGTGGACTCCGCCCACCCCGATCAGTACCGGCGATCACCCAGGCAGCGGGCGGGCCTGCCCCTGTTCCGGCAGTCCCTGGACCGGATGATCACGCGGGCCGCCCTCGGGCTTCCCGTGGGCGGTGCGGCGGCCGAGGCCCTGACGCTCCTGCCGGCACGGGTGTCCGGCCCGACGGCGCAGGCGATGTTCCGGTTCTCCTCGCTGCGCGCCGCACGCGGCGAGCTCGGCCTCAGCCAGGCCGACTGGTCGCGCCGGGCCGCGCTGCTGGCCTCGGTGACACCGTGCCCGGTCGCGGTGGTCTCCGCGGCCGTGACGCACGAACAGGATCCCGCGTACGCCGGGCTCCAGCGCGAACTCGGGGCGCTGTCGCGCGTCAGCCGGTCACAGATCGTGGCGGGGGCCCGCCACGACTCGCTGCTCACCGACCGGTCGCACGCCGCGAGGGTGACCGACGCCATCCACTGGGTCATCGACAACGGGTGACGAGGACTGCGGCGAGAGGTGCCGAGACCATGGCTGCTGCGACGATCACCAGGCCGATAGCCCGTCAACTGCTGTACGCGGTCCTGTGCGGGTGGGGCGGTCTCACCGTGCTGCGCCAGATGGGCCTGGGCAGGAGCGTCCTCGTCCGCCTGAAGTGGGCCGGCAGGGTCGTCCCCAACTACCGCTTCTTCGGGCCGACCCCTTCCATGCACGATCTGCACATCCTGGTGCGGGACAGGCTCTCCGGCGGGCAGGTCGGGCTATGGCGTGAGTTGGACGTCGCCCAGGAGCGCAGGGCGGTTCACGTCCTGTGGGCTCCGCACCGCCGGGTGGAGAAGGCGCTGCTCGACGCCGCGAGGGAGATGGCGGTCATCAGGCGGCGGAGCGCCGAGGCCAGGCAGTGGAAGACCACCATCCCCTACCTGGCGCTGCTGAACGTCGCCACGTTCGGGGTCCCCCACGAATCCGGTGCGTGGCAGACCCAGTTCGCCATCGCCAGGGCGGCGGCGTACGAGCAGGAAGTCGAGCCGGAGATCCTCTTCGTCTCCGATTTCCACGACCTGGACACCGGTCCCGGCGTGAGCGGGACTCCTGCGAGAAGTGGAGGAGAGTGATTCGGATGTTCGAGGTGAAGGTATCGGCGGTGACCAGGTTCGCCGACCGTGCCGTCGGGTCGGGGGCGGGGACGGGCCTGGTTGGGGCCTCGGCCCCGCCCACGTTGTGCGCGGACGCCGGCGAGGACGTTCAGGGCACTCAGGATCTCGGCGAGGACGTCCGGGAGGCCCAGGACGTCCAGTCGGACGTCCAGTCGGACATCGGCGACAACATCCTGGACGCCATCGTGAATTTCACGGAGGAGGCGATGCTGGGCGGGGAGGGCCGTGATGCTGCCGCCGCGGGGGCTGATGGCGGCCCGGCTCCGGGCGTGTTCTCCGAGAGCGCGTCGGTGGGCGAACTGCTGCGCGTCCGCAGGACTGCAGTGGCGGGCCGGTGACGCGCGGGCCGGTGATGCGTGGATCGGTGATGCGCCGGTCGTGACGCGTGATGCGCCGGTCGTGATGTGCGGGTCGGTCTCCGTGCGGGTGGCCGGCTCGGTGGCCGCCGCCCGGTGCCTCGGCCGGGGCGGTTCGGGCGGCGGGCAACATCGGGCTGGACGCACCGTAGTAGTCATAGAAGACTGGTCGTAGAAGCTGCCCGCGGCAGGAATCGTGCCGCAGGGGCCCGACAGGCCCGGCCGCTGTGGAGAAAGGGCCTGGCCGGTGCTGAACCCGTTGGACGCTCCTGCGGCGGTCGAGGCTGCGGCCGAGCCGCTCGAAGAACTGCTCGACGACATCAACCACGTGGTGTCCGTTCAGCTGTACCCGGTTGTCGCGGTGGCGGCATCCGGGCGGGACGACATCGGGAAACTTGTCCAGGCGGTGCTCGACGCGGGTTACTGGCGGGACGAGTTCGGCTCGGTCCTGTCCGTGTTGGAGCCGGCCCGAAGCTGGCGGGAGGTCGTGCACCGGGCTGCGACCGAGAGCGGGCTGATGCCCTGGTACCAGTTCGTCGAACGCACACCCGACCAGATCAGGCAGGCCGGCGAACTCGCGTATGGCATCGCCGACCTGATCGAGTCGCACCTCGGCCCGGTCCGGACCGCCGCCGAGGTCGCCGTCATCCTCGCGAACCCGGGCGCCCTGTGGACGCGGCAACTCCTGTTGGCGTCCGACGAGTGGGCGACCGTCCTGCACCTCCGGGTCGACCACTGACCGTGAGCCGTCCGGGCGGCGCGGCTCGTCGCCGTGAGAGCCGTGGCCCGGTGAGGCCCGGTTGGCAGGGCCGGGCCGGTCATGCCCGGTCATGCCCGGTCCGGACAGGCTCCTACAACTGCTCGAAGTGGAAGGAGCGGATGAAGCAGTCCCGCGGCTGGTTGATCGCGAACAGGACGCAGTCGAGGACGGATTGCGCGGTCAGCGGATCGCTTGTGGTCCGGGAAGCGTGATCCCAGCCGGGGTCGAGCGGGTCGCCGTCCACGAAGTCCGGGGGGTAGAGCGAGATGACGCGGATGCCCTCGGGGCGCAGCCGGTGGGAGAGGACGTCGGCGAAGCCGGCCTGGGCGGCTTTGGCGGCGTAGAAGGCGGGGTGCGCCCGGGAGCGGTGGTCCCGGGGTTCCGCGGCCGAGGAGACCAGGTTGACCAGGTCCGCCCCGACGGAAGCGCGCAGCAGCGGTAGGACGTGCTTGACCATCAGGAGCGTGCCGGTGGCTCCCGAGGCGATGGTGTCGGTGATCGCGTCGTCGTCGGCGTCCCAGAGATCGGGACCGTCCAGGTAGCGGGCGCCGTTGTTGATCAGCACGTCCACCCGGTCGGTGCGGGCGGCCATTCCATCGGCGAAGGCCCGGACGGAGGCCGGATCGGCCAGGTCGCAGGCGAACGCGTCAGCCTGCGCGCCGCTGTCGGCCGCCATCTCGGCAGCCACCTTCCGGGCCGTCGTCAGAGAACGCGCGGACACGAACACGCGCGCACCCAACCGGCCTGCCTGAAGGGCCAACGCCCGCCCGAACCCGCGCCCGGCCCCCGTCACCGCCACCGTGCGCCCTGTGAGATCCACGGGAACACCTCCCCCTGCTCAGCGTGATGATCACCGTGATCCTATCCAGCGCGGCACCGGGCCCCCGTCCGGTGCGCCGAACTCACGGACGAGGACGGACCCGGCACGCCGCCCGCCGTCCCGCCGGCCGACCGGGGTGCTTCCGGGCCGAAGCACCCCGGCGTGGCGGGCCGGGAGGGCATCGTCGGCCCGCCCGCGGGCCGGGCGAGTGGTGCGTCGTGGTCACCGTGACGAGTCGACGCCCGGGGCGCTCTCGTGGGTGTCGGCGGTGGTCACCGGATCACCGGGTCACCGGCAGTCATCGGGGCATCGGGTCACCGGTGGTCGTCGTGTCCGAGGCCGCGGTCGGGTGCGCTCATGTCGCCCGTGCCGGGGATGCCGTCGGCGAGCCCGTAGCGCAGGTAGACGGTGCCGTTCGGGCCGGCCGCCGGTGGTTCGAGGAGTGTGAGGTTCGTGGGCACGGCGCCGCCGTCGAACACCTTCTTCCCGACGCCGAGCACGATCGGGTGGACCCAGAGGTCGAGACGGTCGAAGAGCTTCTCCCGCAGGAGGGTCTGCACCAGGTCCAGGCTCCCGACGACCTTCACGTTCTCGTGCCGGTCGCGGATCCCGCGCACCGCGGCGGCCAGGTTCGGGCCGAGCCGCGTGGACCCGGCCCACGGGAGGTCGGGCGTGCCGCGGGAGGCCACGTACTTGGGGACGCGGTTGAAGAGCTCGGCGATCTCGCCGTCCTTCTGGTGCGGCCAGTAGGCGGCGAAGATGTCGTACGTCCGCCGGCCGAGCAGGAGGGCGTCCGTGCCCTCGTACGCGGCGAGGATCTGTGCCCCTGTGACCTCGTTCAGCAGGGGCGCCTGCCAGCCGCCGAACGGGAACCCCGCCGGGTCCTCGTCGGGTCCGCCGGGCGCCTGCCCGACGAGGTCGAGGGTCGCGAACAGCTCGATGTGGATGAGGCCCATGTCTGTACTCCCGATGAGTTGGTCGTCCCGATCGAGATGTAGACCTGCCGGGGCCGGAAAACTCATCGCCACGCCGGTACCCGGTTTCCGTACCCGCCGACTGCCGCGTCCGGTACCCCGCCCGCCCCGGCGGCGCCCGCCGCCCGGGGCGTCGCCCTCCCGGGCGGGTCAGGGGGAGTCGTGGGACCGGAGGGGGCACCTACGGGTGGTAGAGGGCGTGGGCGCGGGTCACGTCGGTGGGCCCGTCCTGGCCGATGTGGAGGAAGTAGTCGACCTGCCATGCCTGTGTGCTGCGGGCCTGCCGGTTCGTCGTGGCCACCCACGGCGGGTAGACGCGGAAGCCTCGTTTCCCGCCGGAGCCGTTGCGGGAAACGATGTCGCGCTCGCAGAGCACCTCACGCGGGAACACGAACTGCCCGAAGCCGTTCTCGTCGCGGCTGCTGATGACGAGGAGGTCCACCTCGTCGGCGGCGTCGAAGGGCCGGATCGGCCCCTCCTCGGACCGCTGCCACGCGGTGACGAACTGGCCCACCTTCGTCGGGGTGGTTCTGGCCACGCGGAACCGGACCGAGCGGCCGTCGATCGTGAATCCGCAGGCCGCGTATTCGGCGCTCTCCGGTTCGGCCACCGGCAGCGAACATGTGAAACAGCCCGGGTCGTACACCAATGCCTTCGCCGCCAGCAGGTCGCCGTGCAGCCCCGCCGCCCATGGCTGATTCATCACCATCCCGTCATCCTGCCATCGCCCCCGGCGTACCGGGGTGGCGCCCGCCGAGCCGAAGCGGCGCAGGCGGTCGGGGCCGGGGGCGGTGCAGGAGGTCCTCGGCCCCGACCGGTGGTTGCATCCCCCTGGCGGGCCCGGCGGTGCCGGGCGGCGCGGGGTTGGACGATCTGCCGATCCCGCCGTGCTGTGGAGGGAGGTTGCTGACCCGGCCGGCTTCTACCGTCAGGGCCACGAGCCCGCAGACCCTTTGCCACCTGCGCGAATGGGATGATCTTACCGACAGTTCTGTACGAGGAGGCGAAGTGGACGACCGCTCGAAGCATGACCACACCGGATGGGAGGACGTCGTGCTCGCGGCCCGCGAGCGTGCCCGCACCCGGCAGGCCCTCATGGTCGAACGCTTCGGACTGTCGGGTGACGTGCAGTACCAATGGTCGATGGACGATGCGCACATCACGTGGTCGCGCGACGGGAAGGTGTTCCTCACCGGCCGACTCACGATGATCGGCAGCGTCAGCCTCGCTCAGCAGTCCTGGCTGTGGTCATGGGCCAACGAGTCGCTTCCGCCCGCAGTCGTGGGCGACATCGAGCAGGTCCGGCAGTTCGGCGAGGACAACGACTACCCCGTCCTGCCGTGGCCGGGCTTCGCCTACCACCCCGAACTCGTCGCCGAGGCGCGGATGGTCGCAGCATCCGTGCTCGACGCCGAGGGGCTGTGGGCGGAGTCCACAGACGACATGCAACTCCACTTCCTGGTCCATGACTTGGCGCTCACCGCTGGATGACAGCGACCGGCGCCCGCGCCCCGGCGGCGGGCGCAACGGCTGTCGCCGGCAGTCAGTAGACCGATCCGCCGGTGACGTAGATGATCTGGCCGGTGACGAATCCCGCGCCGGGGCTGGCCAGGTAGGACGCGGTGTGCGCGATGTCCTCCGGTCGGCCGACCCGGCCGACCGGGATGGTCTGCGCCACGATGCGCTGGTGCTCCTCGAAGCCGCGGCCTCGCCGCTGGGCCGCGACCCTGGTCATGTCGCTGACGATGAAGCCCGGGCCGATGGCGTTGGCGGTGATGCCGTGTCCGCCGAGCTGGAAGGCGAGCGACTTGGTGAAGCCGATGAGGCCGGCCTTGGCGCTGGCGTAGTCGACGCGGCCGGCGTCGCCGAGCGCGGAGATGCTCGACATGTTGACGATCCGTCCCCAGCCGGCGGCGATCATGTACGGGGTCACGGCCCGGGTGAGGAAGAACGCCCCGCGCAGGCTGACTCCCACGACCGCGTCCCACTGCCGGGTGCTGGTCTCCTCGACGCCGAGGTTGGGGCCGCCGATGCCGGCGTTGTTGACCAGTACGGTCGGTGGTCCCAGCTCGGCGGCGATCCGGGCGACGGCGGAGGCCACGGCCGTCTCGTCGTCGACGTCGGAGCCGAACGCCGCCGCCGCTCCGCCGCCGTCCTTGATGGCGTCGACGGTGTCGGCGCAGTCGGCCTCGTGGAGGTCGACCACCGTGACCGCCATGCCGTCGTGCGCGAGTCGCTCGGCGACGGCGGCGCCGATGCCGCGGGCCGCTCCGGTGACGATCGCCACGCGCTGTGGGTGGGCTGCGTGTTGGGCTGCATGTGTCATGAGGGAGAGTCGACCCCACATGCTTCCCGCCGCCAATCGATGTAGCCCGCGGCTTAATGATCACCCTTCGACGCCGCAGCGGTGTCCACCCGCGGGGAGGCCGCCTCCCGCAGGGCGGCGGCCTCCCCGCGCCCGGAAGGGGACCGGGAACACCGTTGTCCGGCTCACCGTCAGGCAGGGTGCAGGGTGCAGGGTGCGGCGTGCCGGGTGGCGGTCAGGGGCGTGAAAGGCGGGCCCGGTGGGAGAGTCGGGCGGTGAGTCGTACGACGCCGAAGGCGATCACGTAGCCGAAGGCGTACAGGACGGTCGCCCGCTGCAGCTGCGGCACCAACAGGTGGCTGCCCAGCAGCGCAGGGGTGAGCAGGAGAGGCGCTGCCAGGAGAGCGGTGGCCAGTGCCGCGCGGCCTGCGGTGCGAGCGGTGCAGGCGATGGCGGCGCCGGCGGCGGCCGGTGCGAGGAGGTCGAACCCGGTCAGGGCGTTGTTCTCCCCGAACGGGACCGTGAGGGCCAGGGTGACGTGAGCGGTCACGACGGCGATGGCGACCGCCCAAGGCGCGGTGGAGCGCGGGTGGGTGCGGTCCGGCGGTGCCGGCAGGAGCAGGGCGGCGTTGAGGACGAGCAGCGCGAGGTCGCTCTGCCTCAGGCCGAAGGAGAGCTCGACGTTGGCCGACATGCCGAGCAGGCCGGGGCGGGCAAGGAGGTGGATCAGCGGTGTCGCCACCACGGTGGCCACAGCGAGGGTCCTCGCGGCGGACCAGCGGCCGGCCAGCACCGCGCCGGCCATCAGCACCGGCCCGGCGACCAGCGCGGCCGTCGCCACCAGGGGGCCGTTCTTCTGGGCTCCGGTGACGGACAAGGCGAAGAACTCGGGGTCGGAGGCGAGCTGGACGGCCTGCCAGGCAAGGAGCAGCGCGTAGGTCCCGGCCAGCACCGCGGCGAACGGGGCGACGGTGGCGAACGCCCGGCCCAGGGGGCGGTGGGACGTCAGACCGAGCCGGACGCGGGCCCCGTGACCGGCGACGTCGGCCACCTCGCGCAGCCCGGAGAGCCGGCCCGCGTGGGCGATGTGGCGCTCGGCGTGGTCGGTGACCTCCGCCCGCGCGCCGGCGCCGTACGAGGCGGGGTAGAGGGTGACGGCCCACCGCAGCAGCCGGTTGTTCAGGGGGTGGTGGTCCATGGTCATGCCGTGCCTCCTGCAGGAAGGGTCCAGGCCGTGGCCAGGCGTCGGTCCGCCTCGCGCAGGGCGGCCCGCATGCGCTCGCTCTCGGCCTTGAGCGCATCGGCGCCGCCGGGAGTGAGGGCGAACACCCGCCGGGGGCGGCCGTTCACCGTCTCCTCCCGCTCGACGCGGATCAGCCCCTCGGCCAGCAGGCGGTCGAGGGTGCCGTACAGGGTGCCGGCGCCGAGCCGGACGCGGCCGCCGGAGATCTCGGCGACCTCGTCACCGAGCGTGTAGCCGTGCCGGGGCTGATCGGCAAGTGCGGTGAGGAGAAGGAAGGTTGGCTCCTGCATGGAGCGTTTGTTCTTCACGTCCCCCACCATAGTACGGTCACCGTAGTGTTGGGCAAGGAGTTGCTGAACATCCGTCACTCCAGCCGAACCGCAGCCCGGTTGCCCGCGACAGGCGCACGGCACCGCCGCCACCCGGCAGGTGCGGGGCAGGCCCGACTCCCAGCGCCCTCCGGGCCCGCTGGTGCCCGCCGTCCTCCCGGGCCGGGGTGCTTCTCCTCGGCCGGCTGCTCCTGACGCCGCCGCGGCGGGCCCTCGTCCGGTCCGCGCCGGCGCCAGGCCGGAGTTCCACAACTTCGCTACAAGGCAACCGCGTTACCCATCGGTGGTCCACGTCCTTGGAATCATCCTGCTGGGGCACCGGGGAGGTGTCCGGACGCGAACGAGGGGGCTGCGATGAACGCACGGATCGAGGACGCGAGGCCGCCCGGCCGCACCCGGGCCTCCGGAGCCGCCGTCCGCGCACTGGCCCGGGGCCTGCTCCTGCTGGCGGGCCTGGCCACCGTCGTCCTCGGCTTCAGCCGGTTCGTGGACGCCTACGAATCGGTGGACGCCTACCGCTCGGCCCCGCGCTGCGGCACCGCGGCGGCCGCGCCCGGCGCGCCCTGCGTGCGCCACGAGACCGGCAAGGTGACGGCGCGGACGATCGACCACACCGGCGACAGCGACAGCTACGACCTGACCGTGGCACGCGAGAGCGGGCCCGGCCAGATCTTCAGCGTCGGCAAGGCCTTCTACGACGGGGCGAAGGTCGGCACCGACGTGGACCTGAGGATCTGGAACGGCCGACTCGTCGAGGTCTCCTGGCACGGGCACCGCGCCTCGCCGCCCGACATCCCCTGGCTGAGCTCCTTCAAGCTGGCTCTCCTGGTCGGGGCGGGGTCGGCCCTGGTCGTGTGCGGCTTGGCCTGGCCGCGCGGGAGCGCCCAGGCGGTGCCGGTGATCGCCGCCTTCTGGATCGCCCTCTTCTCCTTCCTCGGCAGCTTCTTCCTCTGCCTCGCCCAGTGGCCCTTCGCCGTCACCCTGGCCGTCCCCGTCCTCGGCTGGCTGTTCGTGACCACCATCAGCACGTCGGTCGCCCGTGAGATCTGACCCCTCCGCGCAGGCCGGACCGCCGGTGCGGCGCCGGGGGAGGTCGCCGGCGGGCCCTGGCCGGGCAGGTGCGGGCCGGCCGGCGGGGTGTCGGGGCTGCTGGAGGCCGCCCGGGCGGGCGGTGCGGGGTACCGGCCCGGTCAGCGGACCAGCAGGGCGGCGACCTCGTTGCCGTCGGCGTCCATGCAGGGTCCCAGCGAGTAGCCGTCCGGGTCGACGAGGCAGCCCAGCGCCGCACCGCCCGGGCCGTTGTCCAGCAGCAGCCAGCCGTCGGCGAAGTCACCGGGTGCCGCGTCGCAAGGGATGCCCGCGGGGTCGACACCGGCCTCGGCGAAGCTGTCGGCGAGGTGGGCGGCGCGGTCCCAGTGGCCCTCCTCGGGCGTGCGCTGCCGCAGCGCGGCCAGCGCACGGGCGGCCACCGACACGGCGACGTCCGTTCCCGCGTGGACGTCGCGGCCGTGCAGTACCAGCAGGCCGGAGCCGGCGATCACCCCGTCGGTGTCCCAGCTCGCCTCCACCGGGCGGGTGTCGCCGTACTGCACCAGGATCGCCCGCACTTCGCGGTCCCCGGCCGGGCCGTCGAGCACCAGGTACACCGGACGCGGCCCCTTGCCGGCCGGGCAGCCCGCGGTCTCGCCCTCGAACGCGCCCTCGAACCAGGCGGTGCCGGTACCGAAGTCCATCTCGATCCGGCGGAACGGCGTGTCGTCGGGCAGCTCCCCGCCGGCGTCGAGCACGGGGAGCGCGGCGAACAGGGCGTCAAGGGTCTTGTCGAAGTCGTCCATGGCCGGTGAGGCTAACGCGCACCCCTGACACGACGCCTGCCGGGGGCGACGGTGCCGAGGCGCCCACCGTGCCGGGGTTGGATGATCAAGCGCCAACTGCACGGACGCGCCGGCATCGGGTTGCCGCGCAAGCGCGTTCTGCCGGCCCCGTGACCGCGCCTCGGCCGGTCACGGCGCCGACCGCCGGGGGTGTGTGCTTCGGCCGCCGCGTCACCCCGCCGCATCACTCCGCCGGGCGCCCGGCCCACCGGTACACCGTGACCCCGCCGCCGGCCGCCGCCACCTCGTAACCGGCCGCCGGCAGGGCGGCCCGCGCCGCCAGCTGCTCGTGCCCGGGCACCGGGAAGTCGCCCGGCCGGTCCGTCACCGCCACCCACCGGGCCTGCGGGCGCCGGACCGACGGCCCGGCCGACACATCGGCGTCCGGCGTGCTGAGGTAGGGGAACAGCGAGACCGTGCACCGGCCGGATCACCGCGACGCTCGACTGACCCTGCCCGACGGCAACACCGCCGCCCGGCACCGGACGTGGCGACTCGAAGGAACGGCCGGCTCGGCCGGGAGCCGGGCAGGTGTCCGGGACGGTCCGCCCGGTGGCGGGGCGGGTTCGGCACCCCCCGGAGGGGCACCCCCCCGGGAGAGACCGGGAGTTGGAACCGGGCATGCGGGGGCGGGAACGGGCTCTGAGCGGTGGTCGGGCGCCGCGGGATTGTCGGTCCCGGTCGGCAGGATGGGGGCGATGCAGCAGCCCGCGCCGAGGAGTACCGTGACCGCCGCCACCGAGCCGACCTCCCGCCCCGTCTTCCAGGCCCTCTGGTGCGCCACCGACCTCGGCCCGCACCGCCCGTGCGGCGGCACGTACGAGTGGTACGACCCCGACATGCTGCCGCCACTGGACCCGGCGCGTTTCGACGGCGGGTTCGGGTGGCTCGGCGGCACGGGCCCGGTGGTGCCGGAGCTCGCCGGGCACCTCGATGCCGTCGCCGCCGAGCTGGCGTGCGCCGGGGTCGTGCTGCCCGCCGACTTCACCGCTTTCCAGACCGGCGCCGGCAGCCACCGGGCCCTGGACGCGGTGTCGGCCACGGCCTGCTGGACGGATGTCTCCTCGCCGATACCGAGCCCGGTGGAGCCCGGTGCCTTCCTGGTCCGCTTCCTGCGCGACCAGCAGGACTGCGTGCACTGGTACCTCTACCTCCGTCCCACCGGTGAGGCCTTCGTGGTGGCCTCCCCGCTGGACCTCGCGCACGCGCCCGAGTGGGACGAACCGGGCGTGCCGGTGGACTGGTTCGGGGCCGTCGCCCGGTGCGCTTCCTCGTTCGAGGAGTTCGCGTACCGCTTCTGGGTGGAGAACCGCCTGTGGTTCGTGCTGCACGGCTACGGCGAGGAGGGCATGGACGACGAGCTCGCGGGATACCTCGCACACTACGGGCGGGTTTGACGCCGGGTAGGGCGGTGGAGCCGGCTCAGGAGGCCGCTGCGGGGACGAGGTGGTCGAGTCCCTGCGCGCTGCCCGTCGCGGCCTCGGCCGAGCGCGGCAGCATGATGCCTTCGTAGGCGCGGACGGCGTCGTCGACGCCGGGTTCGGTGACGAGGGCGTGGGCGAGGTCGGAGCCGTCGAGCATGGCGAGATTGGCGCCCAGCCCGACCGGGGGCATCAGGTGCGCGGCGTCGCCGAGCAGTGTGACGCCGGGAACGTGCTCCCAGGTGTGCGGTGCGGGCAGGACGAACAGGGGCCGGTTGACGAACCCGCTGTCGCTGTTGCGCAGGACGTAGCGCAGGCTCTCGTCCCAGCCGTCGAACATCTCCAGCAGGTGCGTCCGCACGGCCCGCCGGTCGTCGAGGTCGATGCCGGCGGCCAGGTGCCAGTCCTGCGGCGCGCGGAACGCGATGTAGGCGCGGATGTGGCCGTTGCTGTTGCGCTGGGCGACCAGGGACCTGCCGGCGCCCTTCACCAGCATCGATCCGTTGCCGACCAGCCGCGCGAGGTCGGGATGGCGGGTGTCGCAGTGGTCGAATCCGGTCTCGACGAAGGTGACACCGGTGTAGCCGGGTCCGGCGTGCGACAGGGCCGGGCGGACGCGCGACCAGGCGCCGTCGGCGCCGACCACCAGGTCGAAGCCCTGGGTGGTGCCGTCGCCGAAGAGCAGCCGGCAGGTGCCGTCCGTCAGCGGGGTGACCCCGGTGACGGCGCGGTCCCACCGCACCGTGCCCTCGGTGAGCGAGTCCAGGAGCAGGCCGCGCAGTTGGCCCCGGTCGATCTCCGGCCGGCCGCCGTCGGCGGAAGGCCCCTGATGCGTCAGGAGGGCGGCGTCGGCGAAGTCGAGCACGCGCCACTCCTCGCCTTCGGGGCGGGCGAGGGCAAGGAACCGGTCGAGGAGCCCCGCCGCGCGCAGGGCGGCCTGGCCGGTGTCGGCGTGCAGGTCGAGGGTGCCGCCCTGCGGGCGGGCGTCGGCGGAGGCCTCGCGTTCGAAGACGGTGACGGAGCGGCCGTGCTGCTGCAGGACCCGGGCACAGGTGAGGCCGCCGAGGCCGGCGCCGACGATCGCGACGCGGGGACCACGGGCAGGGTTCGGGGCAGGGTTCGGAACAGGGGTCATGGGGTGTCCCTCAGGGGGTGGGTGAGCCGCCGGGAGGTCCGGCCCCACCAAGAAAGCACACTCGTTAAATAAGTGCAACGACTCCACTTTTGCAGTGGATTCACCCTGAGGTACGGTATGCGGGTGACCGAACCGACCGGGCGCCGCGAGCGCAAGAAGGCCCAGACCCGCCAGTCCCTGGCCGACGCCGCACTCGAGCTCTTCCTCGACCGCGGCTACGACCAGGTCGGCGTCAAGGAAATCGCCGACGCCGCCGACGTCTCGGTGACCACCCTGTTCAAGCACTTCTCCGGAAAGGAAGCCCTGGTCTTCGACCAGGACGACGACCTGGAGGGGGCGCTCGTCGCCGCCGTGCGCGACCGCACCCCCGGCACGTCGATCCCCCAGGCCCTGCGCGAGCACATCCTGCGGGGGCAGACCCAGTTCGCCGTGCACGCCACGGATCCGCGGTTCGCCGACTTCACGCGCATGGTGCAGGAGACCCCTGCACTGCGTGACTACGCCCACCGCATGTGGACGCGCCACGAAGCGGCCCTGGCACGGGCCATCGCCGAGGCCGCCGGCGCCCCCGAGGGCGACGTCAGCTGCGCCGCCCTGGCTCATTTCGCCCTGGAGGCCCGCGGCCTCATCCTGCGGCACGCCGAGCCGCACCGCGCCGCCGACGAGGCCTTCGCCCTGCTCGAACACGGCTGGGCGGCCTCCCACCCGGGCAGCTGACCCGGGCGGCTGACCCGGTCTGCGCCGGCCGCGCCCGAGCCGAGCGAGGCCGGGCGAGGCCGGACGAGGCCGGGCGAGGCCGTGAGTGGCCGCCGCTGCCGGCCGCTCAACCTCCAGCCCGACCTCCACCCGGGCCCCGGGTGCCCTGCACCACCCCGCGCTGGTCCGGGAGATGGAGCGGGCCCGGCAGAGGCGGGAGGCCCTCCTGCCCGAGTTCCCGCAGCCGGCGACCGGCGCGCGCCGCCCGCAGGCCTCGCGGCGTTCGGCGGCTGCTGACGGCCTCAGTCGTTGTCGATCTTGTTCCCGGCGGGGTTGAGCACGTACCAGCCCGCACCGAACGCCTGGGACCCCTGGCCGTTGGTGTCGCCAGGGTTGTGGTCACCCGAGAAGTAGTAGAGCGGGTGGCCGTGGTAGGTCACCTCGACGCTGTGGTCGGCGCGGGTGACGGTGCCGAGCTCGGACGCGGTGACACCGGTGCCCGGCTGCGGGGCGCCGCTGGTGGTCAGCGGCGGCCAGGCCGAGGCGCAGGTGCCGGCGCAGTTCGACATGGTGGGGGAGTCCTTCTCGAACAGGTACACCGTGCGGCCCTGGTTGTCGGTGAGGATCATCCCCAGGTTCGAGGTGTGCACTGCGACGACGGTCCCGCCCGAGCCGGCCGCGGCCGCCGGCGGGGACGAGGGCGCGCCGGGTGACACCGCCGCCGGTGCGGACGAGGCGGGCGAGGAGGACGGGGTGCTGCTACCGCTGCTGCACGCAGCGACCCCCAGGGCGATTGCGGGCAGCGCCATGGTTGCCCAGAGGAGACGGCGCATGATCGATGCTCCTTCCGCGGACCGCCGGCCCCGGAGCGGGGCCCGTGCGAGCGTGCCACCCTCCGGTACGTGGCCCGACCCGCCGGCGTTCACCCGTCTGTCACTGTTTTCGCCCGTCGGTCCTCGCCTCGATGACCGGCGTCACCGTCCGCGGCCGGGGCCTCTCCCGGCAGGGGCGTCGCCCGGCCGGGGCCTTGCTCGGCCGCGGACGGCCGGGGGCACGTGCCTCTGACGCCCCGGGGGGTAACCCCTTCCACCTGCACGAGAGTTCGCTCCGCCGGCCGGTGAGGGCGAGTAGCCGGCGCCGGCCCGTGCCCCGCGAGCAGTCCGGGACGTGCGGCGGCGGCGGCCCGCCCCGCTCGCGCCGACCGTCACGGCCGGACTGCGGCCGGCGGGATGCGGGCGAGGAGTTCGCGGGCGGCCCGGGTCAGGTAAGTGACGGCCTCGTCCGGGGGCGTCTGCGGCCCGCGGTCCCAGAGCACTCCCAGCGCGTCGACCAGGGGCGCCAACTCCTCGGACGGCCCGTAAGCCTCCGCGACGTTCTCGATGATGAGTTCGGCGCCCTCGAAGGGGTCGAGCCATCCGCCGACGATCTCGGCGGCCCACCAGCGGGCGAGCGCCAGCCGGCCCTCCCAGTAGTCCTCGGGCGGGTGGAAGCCGAACCCGAGCTCGTCCATCACCCGGTCGAACAGCTCCGAGGCCTGGTCCTCCTCGCCACTCAACAGCCAGGCGAGGAGCCACAGCGACGGTGTGTCGACCCCGGCGACAAGGGCGCGGAGTGCGGTCTGGATCAGAACGTCCGGGTCCGCGCGCCGGCCGTCGACCCACTCGTGGGCGAGCCCCCGGAGCTCACGCACTGCCTCGTCCACCGTTGCGGGGGCTTCGCTCGTCGCCATGGCGGCATGCTGCCACGCGCCGCCGGCGTTCGCGAAGCCGATATCGCGTCGCCGGACGCCGCCTGCGCCGCCGCCTGCGCCGCCGCCGGGCCCGGCCTCGCGGGCCGGCCGTGAAGGGCCGTCAGCCGATCTGTTCGGCCAGGGCGAGGATGATGCCTGAGGGGCCGCGGAGGTAGCAGAGACGGTAGACGTCCTTGTACTGCGCTACCTCGCCGAGGAGTTCGGCGCCGTGGGGGCGCAGGCGGGCGATGGTGTCGTCGATGTCGTCGACGGCGAACATGACCCGGTGCAGGCCCAGCGTGTTCGGCGGCGGGTCGGACGATCCGTCGTCGATCGCGGCGGGGGCGTGGTACTGCGCGAGCTCCAGCTTGCCGTGGCCGTCCGGGGTCCGCATCATCGCGATGTCGCTGCGGACTCCGTCGAGTCCGACGGCCTGATCCGCGAAGAGGCCCTCGATCTGCGCTCTGCCCTCGACCTCCAGGCCCAGTTCGGTGAAGAAGGCGACGGCGGCGTCCAGGTCCTCGACAACGATGCCGACGTTGTCCATCCGCTGGAGCGTCAAGACGGTTCTC
Organism: Kitasatospora sp. NPDC056181; assembly: GCF_042266225.1. NCBI lineage: Bacteria > Bacillati > Actinomycetota > Actinomycetes > Kitasatosporales > Streptomycetaceae > Kitasatospora > Kitasatospora sp. NPDC056181. Next base: position 9,803 of record NZ_JBHJUK010000095.1, on the reverse strand, counting down.
CCTCTGCGTTGCGCGGCCCTTCGAGGCCACCGGTATACCGGGGACGGAGCCGGCGGCCCGTTCTCGACACCCGTCAGCGGGCTGATTTCCGGAGGAGTTCGTGTGCCGCCCGGTGTGATGGTGTGTGGCATGCCGCGGTCGGAGCAATCGGGGCGCAAGGGCCGTCCGGTCGTCACGCTGTGCCTGTTGATCACGCTCCGGACCAGGGACACCACCGCTGCACCGGTCGCGTGATCCAGCACCCCGAAGCACCTCAAGCCATCACAGCGGGAGACACCAGTGATCAGACACCACGCCCCAGGACATCCCGTCGCCGAAGGAGAGGCAGGCGTCCGCGCTCGTGCGCGGTGGCGGCAGGCCGGGGTCGTGGCGGGGGTGTGCGTGGCGCTGGCCGGTACCGGGCCGATCCCCGCGACCGCCGCGGCAACGGGGTCGGCGCCGGCCACCACCCCGGTGCGGACCCGAGGAAGTGACCCGGTGTTCACCTTCGGCTTCACCGGCGCCCCGCAGAGCCTCACCATCCCGGCCCAGGCGGTGGTCACGATCACCGCCGACGGCGCGGGCGGCGCCGACGGCACCGGTACCTCCTGTTCCGTCACGGGGACGGGCGGGACGGGGGCGCGGGTCGTCACCACTCTCCCGCAGACCACCGCCCCGACGACGGTCACCGTCAACGTCGGCGGCACGGGCGGAAAGGGCTGCAACGGCTCGGGGACGGGGGGTGCCGGCGGGTTCAACGGCGGCGCTTCGGGCGGGGGCATCCCGGTCACCGGTTTCCGGGCGGAAGGGCCGGGTGGGGGCGGGGCTTCCAGCGTCAGCGTGGGCTCCTTCCTGGTGGTCGCCGGGGGCGGCGGTGCCGCCGGCGGCACCGGGGCGACCCTCACGGGAGGGAACGGAGGCAACGGCGGGACGACGCCGGACGCCACCGCCGGTACCGCGGGAAGCGCCACCGGCCCTGGGGCCGCGGCAGGGCACGGTGGGGGCGGCGGCAGCACCAGCACGACCACGGGTGGTGCGGGCGGGACGGCCGGCACCGTCCCGTTGTGCAACGCCACGCCGGGTGGGCCGGGAGGCGGGTTCGCCGGTACCACGATCGGCACCGGCGGCACCGGCGGAGCGATCGACGGCGGCTGTGCCGCCACTGCCACCGGTGCGGGCGGGGGCGGGGGCGGCGGGTACTTCGCCGGCGGGGGCGGCGGCAGCGGTGCCGTCAACAACACCGGCACCGCGGCAAGCGGCGGCGGCGGCGGTGGCGGGAGCAGCTTCGCGACCCCGTCGGGCACCGGGACGTCCTATGCGCTGTCCACGATCGGGACGGCGAACCACAACGGCCAGGTGATCATCAGCTACACCGTGGGCGAGCCGATCACCACGACCATGACCGCGATGCCCCAGCGCACCCGGATCGGCTCGCCGGTCGTGCTCAACGACATCGTCTGCCCCGGCGGGAGCTCCACGACCAGGCCCACCGGAACCGTCACGTTCACCGACACCACCACCGGGACGACCCTCGGCACGGGACGCCTGTTCCTCTCCCTCGGCAGGTGCGCCGCCGGCGGGACGGTCACCGCCTTCCGCACTGCCGGCATCCACACCATCACCGCCGTCTACAGCGGCGACTCGGTGTACCAGGACAACAGTGCCAACCCCGAGACCATCACCGTGACGGTGAACCCCTGATCAGAACGCCGCAGCAGCACCGAGGGGCACGCCCTCGTCAACCGCGACAAGCACTGCTGCCGGCGCAGGTGACAGCGTGATACCGGGCGGGGCCCGCGAGGACGCATCGCGGGCTCCGCCTCCATTGCGCCCGAGGCCGGCCCCGGGCTCGCCGACACGGAGCGCACCCGTCCTCCTCCCCGGGGCGGGGTCGGCCCGTGGCGCGGGGCTGATCGGGCTCGGTCCAGTAGAGCTGCCCGTGCCTGCACCGGCGGTACCGGTCGGGCACCCCGGCGGGGCAGTGGTCTCGGCAAGTATGCGTACTGTGTAAGCTTACGTTGTACTCAAATGCGCAAGTGTGCGATCAGGGGGATGTTCCATGTACGCGACTGCTGTCACCGTGCCGCTGGTCTGGCTGGCCTGGCTGGTCTTCACCGAGTGGGTGCCGCTGTTCCCGCTGAACGACCTCAGGGGCGACAACCACCGCGAGCGGCTCGGTGACGCGGCCGTCAACTACCCGATCCCGCTGCTCATCGCCGGTGGCGTCGCGCTGGGCCACCAGGCTTCGCAGGTCGCGGCCCTGGTGCTGTGCCTGCTGGTCCTGGTCGGGCACGTGACCAGCTGGTGGCTGCCCTACTTCGGAATCAGTACGGCCGCGCAGCGGGAGTCCTACGCCCGCGACTACGCCCGCACGCTGAAGGTCCTGCCCGTGCAGGGGCGTGCGGTGGTGCCCGACGTCCAGCACATGGTGGTCGGTGTCCTGACGCTGGCGATGACGGGCAGCACCCTGGCGGTCACCCTGACCGGGTGACTCTGTCACGCTGAGGGCATGACTCAGGCATCACGACCCGGCCGGGGAGGCCGCCCCGCGCAGATCAGTGTGGACCGGATCACCGCTGCGGCGATCGAGGTGCTCGACCGCGAGGGGCTGGAAGCGCTGACGATGCGACGGATCGGTGCGCATCTGGGGGTGGCGGCGATGTCGCTGTACCGTCACCTCCCGGGCCGTGACGCCATCCTGTCCGCGGTGGTCGACCACCTGTTCGCCACCGCACTGACCGGGCTCGACTCCGGGCCGGCGTGGCCCGAGGCGCTGACCGGATTCGCGGCCGCCTACCGCCGCATGCTGCTGGAGCATCCGAACGCGGTGCCTCTCCTGGCCACCCACCCGGTCGACCCCGACACGGCGATGCCGGCCCTGGCCGTGCTGCTGGAGCGCTTCACCGCCGCCGGCGTCGACCAGGACGAGGCGCTGATCCGCATCCAGTCCGTCGGGGTCTACACGCTGGGCCACGCCCTGGCCCAGGTGGGGACGCGACCGGGCGCCGAGGGCGGCGGTTCCGAGACGGTGAAGGACCCCGCCGCGCTCGACTACTACCAGCGGTGGTTCGAAGCCGGCCTGCGAGCCATGGTCACCGGCTTCGAACACCGCTGATCACCCGGGCGGGGAGCCGGCCGGGCGGCGCCGGCCCGGCCGCCGCCCACTCCCGACGCGGGTCGCCACGCCGGCGCACCCGCACCGCTGGGACCGGTCAGGGCGCCGCCGTGGCGGCACCCCCTGCACCACGGCGCCGGTGTCCGCTGTTCGCGTACTCGTTGCGGTGCGCTGCCCGGTACGGACGGACGTGCCCGGTTCATGCCCGTCCGGCCGCTCGGCATGGGACTCGCCGGGCTCGCCGGACGACGGGGCGGCTTCCCGGCTCGCTCAGGAGGCGCTGCCCACTGCCGCGCGCACGGCCGTGTGCAGCTGGGCATAGGTGGGGGCGAGGTCCCGCAGGTGCGCTGCCGCGGTCTGGTCGTCGCCGTGCACCAGCGGATACTGCAGGCCGCCCAGGATCCGGGCCTGGCGTTGCGCGATGGAGGCCGCGTGCGACAGTCCCAGCTCTCCGAGGCAGGTCGCTGCGTCGTTCAGACGGCGTGCTCCCGCGCGGAGGCCGAACGCGGTGAGCAGCGTGCGGATGCCCGGGGGCGTGCCCTGGGCGACCAGGTCGGCGAGCGCCTCGACGGCGGCGGCTCCGCCCAGCGAGCCGGGCGGCATGGGCAGGTCGGCACGGCCGGCCAGCCACCGTTCGGCTTCCGGCAGCGACTGCCTGAGCGCGTCGGCGGGAGCGACCCGGCGTTGGCGCACGAAGCCGGTCCGCAGCACGAACGGGGCGTCGATGTAGCTGATCTCCTTGGCCTCCCAGGCGGCGAGGAAGGCCTGCGTGGGCATGGTCGCGTACGGGTGGCCGTGGGGGTCGTGGAGTTCGACGGTGTCCTGGTCGGCGGCGAGCACCACGACGTAGTGGTCACCGCCGTCGGCGGTCGGCGTGCCGGGCTGGTACAGCAGCAGCCCCATGTCCACCGGCCCGGCCAGGACCGGGCCCTGCGAGCAGGCGGTCCGCAACCGCTCCAGGGCCTGCTCCGGTGTTCCGCCGTCGCTGCGCTCGCAACTCCAGCCCAACAGTGCGACCGCGGCGTCGAGGCCGGTCTCGGGATGCCAGCCGTAGGGGTCGAACAACGGCAGGGAACCGGCGATGAGCTGGGCGCCGAACGGTGAGCCGGTCAGCGTCTCGATGACTGCGGTGGAGGGGGACTCCGCTCCCAGCATCATGGCCAGCGAGTTGGTGAAGCAGTACGGACCGGAGCCGACGTAGCCGAACACGGCGAACCTCTCGTAGGAGATGGAGGTGATCTCCGCCGGCGAGCGCCGGGCGGGTGGAAGCAGTCAACTCCCTCACACCGTGTCAGGGTCAACTGCTCGTCGAACCCGCCGCCGCCCTCTACAGCCCGACCCGCCCGGCCCGAAGGCAGTGGTGTCCTGCCCCCGCACTCCAGCGGAGTCCGCCGTGTGAGACGGACGGGCCCGTGGTCGACGAGGGGATCTCACAGCGGATCTCACAGCGGACCTGAGGATCAGCGTCAATGTCAGTGGTGATCGCCATCATGGGGGACATGACCAACGCGAACCTGGCCACCGGCAGTGTCTGGCGGCTCCACCACCGCGACCAGGAGGTTGCCCGGCTGACCGTGACCGGCGCCGACATGCCCTGGACTCACGCCGACGTCGAGACACTTCCCGGCTTCGAAGAGTTCCGTCCGCTGTTCGCGGAGCAGGAGCGGGCCGTCGACGAAGAGGACTGGGAGCAGATCGACGCGTGCGACTTCCGGATCCGCAGTGCGCTCACCATGACTTTTCCCGACGGAAGTCCCGTCGCCGAGTTCATGCTGCACATCCACGACGACGGCACCGCCGGCTGGCGCTGGCACGACGAGCCCTTCGACACGGCGAACCAGTGACGCGCCGGCTTCGCCGCATCGGGGGCGCGGAAGCCGTCCGCTCCTACGGCGAGCCGGACACCTGACGGGCCCGTGATCCGGCACGTCGAGTTGCAGGAGCCCCGGAAGCAAGGCAGTGGCCGCCGCGTCGCCGGCCGAGTGGCAAGGAGCCCCAGGTGCCGGTCAGTTGGCCGAATGTGAGAGTGTCTGCGGCCTGACTGCGGGACCGCCCGTCTCCGAGGGCGAGGGGCACGGCCCGCAGTGGTTGTCGGCCGATGAGTGAGTTCGAGGCCGTTCGGCCGACCGCCCGCCGGTGGCTCCGCCCCGAGTCGGGCGGTCCCGGAGGCCCTTGCGGTCTAGCCAGGTACGCCACCTCCACGTAGCGTGGTGGACCGGTGACTGAGGGGAGTCCGCGGTGCAGCAGTGGGGATGGCTGTGGGGCGACACGCTGTCGAACATGCGGCCCCGGGTGACGAACACCCTCCACTACTCCGGTGTCAGCGCCCGGGACGAGCTCGCCTCGGTGATCCGCGCCGAGGTCGATGAGCCCGAATACAGAAGAGTCGCCGACATGATCGAGGCGGCGACCCCTCCTCTGGCGGCCGTGGTCGGAGCCGACGTGTTCTTCGTCGTCCAGCTCGATGCGAACTTCAAGCCCGTCATGGACCGGTCCTTCACCCGCAAGTACGACGCGGCGTTCGAGTACGCCGTGAAGAAGCGGGGGCGCGGACGCCCGAAGCTCTGGGGCTGAAGCGAGCCGTCGGCAGCGGGCGGACACGCTCGCGAGGACACGGTGGTACCACGCCCGCGGGCCCGGGCCCACGAGCGCCTGGCTTCTGCGGGCCGACCGCTGCGCCCGGCCGCTTCGTCCGGCCGCCGGGCCGCGGACCTGCTGCGCTCCGCACCCTCGGGACAGGGGCGATGACAGCGGCAACGGCGGTGGCGGGGTGGCCAGGTGACGTGCCGGCAGCCAGCCCGCCGGGCGCGTCGCCGTAGCGGGAGACCGCTGGTTTTTTCAGCACCGGGGCGCTGGGTCACTCGCCCTGGCCGGCGCTTCCCATCGGGCCGATCTTCACCGAGGATCCGCTGCCGTCCGTGACGGGCAGCGAGCCGGTGCCCGGCCAGGGCAGGGTGACCGACTGGGTCTCGTCCGGCGGGGTCACCACCAGGCCGGTGATCTTGACGCCGGATCCGCCCGAGGTGTTGGCCGGGTAACTGATGCCGAAGTACGTCGACTTGCCGTTCTTCACGACGCCCGCGACGACCGGCTCACCGGAGCGCTTCGCGGGCAGCGTGCCCGCGGAGGTCTTCAGGTCGACGCCCGCGTACCCGGAGAGCGTGCAGTCCTTGCCGCTGTGGTTCTTCAGCTCGACCACGACGGTGTTCTCGGCGTCGCCGGTGATGGTGCGGTCCGCGGCGGTGATGGTCAGGTCTGCGGTCCGGCACTTGGCGGTCTTCCCGGCCCCGGTGGAGCCGGCCGGCGCGGCGGTGGCGGGCGTGCTGCCCTTCCCCGAACCACCCGAAGCCGAACCACCCGAGGCCGGAGCACCGGAAGCCGAACCACCCGAAGCCGAGCCGCCGGAGGCCGGACCGCCGCTGGGGGAGGCACCGGTGGACGTGGACGTGGTCGGGGCGGCGGTCGGGGCGCCCTGCGCGGTGCCCGTCTCGTCGTCCTGGCAGGCGGTGAGCGAGAGGGCGGCGGTGACGGCCAGGGCGGCGAAGGCGAGCTTGCGGACGCGCACGGTGTTTCCTCCGGGTGGGGCGGCAGTGCCTGGTGCTCGGTGCGAGCGGGTTTCCGAAGACCAGGACCGCCCTCCCGGACGAACCGTTCCGCCCGGGCTGCCCTCAGGACAGTGCTGTGACATGTACGGCCGGAAACCACCCGCGCCGTCGCCCGCCGTACCGCGCCGCACCCCGCCCCCGACCTGCCCGGATACCCGGTTCACACCACCGCCGCGCACCACCGACGCCGTCGCCGGCCACCGGGACAGACCCGTGACCCGGACGACCTTGACCACAGACCGCGACGCACCGCGACCACGACAGCACGACGCGCTCAGTCCCAGTCCCAGCCCAAGTCCTGGCGCAGGCAGAGCAGGCCGAGCGGCAGGCCGCCGGCCACCAGGCGCGTGCAGGGGCGGCCACCTGCGGGTGATGGTCCGTCACGATCCCACCGTGGCAGTACCGGGGGCTCGCGGGGGCCGTGACGGGGCCCGGGGTGGACGCGCCGCAATCACCGACCGCTCCTGCTGCGCCTGGTTGCCGTACGCTCGGCCGCCCCCGCATCACGTGCCCCCTTGCGCGGACCGAGGTCCGACCGTCCTGGCAGCGATTCCGAGCGGGGACTGGACTTTGGCCGACTCTGTCCCTCTCAAGCGTCGAAAGGACCGATAGGTTGACGAGGTCATGGCATGTAATTGCGACGACAGGAGGCTTGAATGTCTGTTCGAAAGCGCGTGGCGCTGACGGCAGCCGCCATTGCCGGTGTGGCTGCTGGGCTGTTGGGCGCGCCTGCCGCTTCGGCCGCCCCGACGTCCCTCTACAACTGCACCACCAACTACGTCGAAGGCAGTCTGGGGCACAAGGGTGCAGCGATAACCTGCCGGGGCGGAACGAACGACTACTTCTTCGGGTCCATCGACTGCAAGAGGTTCGACAACGGATACGTCTACCACCACGAAGGCCCGATCGTCCGAGCCGGGCAGACGTCGACGGTGTGGTGCGACTACAACGCCAAGGTGATAGCGACCTTCTATACGGCGGCCTGAACCGACGCACCCTGGGAGGACGTTCGGTGGGGGAGTCCCCGGCCGTCCGGCTCTGATCGACGCGGCACGGACTCGGCCCAGACCTCGTGGCGGCCGGGTCCGTGTCCGCGGTACTGATCAACCGTGAGGAACGACGCCGGTACGAATACCTCGTACAGCAGCCGGCGGCCGGGGATCGTCCTGCACGCCCACGCGCGTGCGGCCGACGGTGTGTGGCCGCGGTGCCGGGGGTCGTCGCGGCGCGTGCACGGTCGCTATGTCCGTCGTCCGGCAGATGCGGCGGCTTGCGCTGCGGTCACGGTCGTCGAGCAGCCGAATTGGCTGACGCCGGACCCCGCGGAGCCGGGAAAATGCGTGATCGCTGACATGCTCCTCGGGCCTCCGCGGACGTGCTGTCAGACGTAGGCCGTAGGATCCACCGGTGGTAGAGATATCGAAGCTTCCCGGCCACTTCGCTCCCGATACGCACGGTGTCAGCGATCCTCTTCTGCTCCGACGCCGGGGTGAACGGGCACACTGGCAGAACGTGCAGGCATACAGGCGGGAGCCCCTCGGCGAGCGCGTGAACGCCCGTGAGGTGTTCAAGCACGAGAACGAGTTGAGCCGCTGGGTCTCCACCCACCTGGCTGAGGTCGCTCGACCCGCGGGCATCATGGGAGGTCTGCGCCTCGTAGGCACGGAGCACCAGGCCGGCCGGGGACGGATCGACGTCCTGGCAGCCGTGGGCTCGGCAGCGGCAGTCAAGACGCGCACCCCGGCCTACGTGGTGATCGAAAACCAGCTCACGGCGTCGGATGACGACCACCTGGCCAGGCTCATCAAGTATGCCGCGGTCATCGGGGCCAAGCACGCCATCTGGATCACTCCCTCCTTCTCCGACGACCACGTCGACACCATCTGCCGGCTGACCAGCGACACCAGATGTTCGTTCACGGCTTTGCGCCTGGTCGCGGAACGTGTCTGCCGCGGGGAGGCCGAGGTCTTCTTCGAGCCGGTCGCGGACTTCGCCACCCTGCGTGCCGAACGCCATGGCCTCGACGACCTCCCCCACGACGATTCCTGGGCACACCGCCCGGGGCCCAAGCGTCCGCGGAAGGACACCCCGGCTCGGACGCGGGCCGGCAACAGCCCATGGTTCAAGGCTCCGCGCCAGCGACAACAGACGACTTGACCGTCCCCCGGGTGCCATCGTTTCCGACACTCGAACGATGCTGCCCGTGGCGCGAACCAGGATGGGGGAGGGGGATGCATCGGAACGAAAAGACCGGCGTCAAGCCCCAGTTGCCCCTGGAGGGCGGCTGACTGAGCATCACATGCGCCGTCGCGGGAAGCGAGTGCGCTCCGCGTGACACGCCCGTGAACGTCCGGGCGTGTCCGGATCGATCAGGAATAAAGAAGCGCGGTTCACGGAGTCGCCTCTAGCCTGCTCACCATGGAGCTCACCATTCACACGACGTCTCTTCCGCACGACGACCCGGACGCGTCGCTCGCCTTCTACCGCGACGTCCTCGGCTTCGAGGTCCGCAGCGATGTCGGGCAGGGCAGGATGCGCTGGATCACGGTCGGCCCGGCCGGTCAGCCGGGCACGTCGATCCTTCTGGCGCCGCCTGCCGCCGATCCCGGCATCACCGAGGACGAACGCCGCACGATCACCGAGATGATGGCCAAGGGCACCTACGGCTGGATCCTGCTGGCCACCCCGGACCTCGACGCCACGTTCGAGAAGGTGCAGGCCGGTGACACCGAGGTCGTCCAGGAGCCGACCGAGCAGCCGTACGGCGTCCGCGACTGCGCCTTCCGCGACCCCGCGGGCAACCTCATCCGCATCCAGGAGCTGCGCTGAGCCGTGCGGGTACCGGTGCGGCCGTGCGGGCCGACATCGCGACCCTCGTGACCCCCCTGAGGAACGCGGCGGCGCACCGGAGCGGAAGCACCTGCCCTGCCGGTCGCCGGCCCGGTCCGCGTCCGGGTCCGGGGCCTGGTCCTCGTTGAACCGGTCATGAGCCCGGGCTCCGCCCCGCTGTTGTCCGGCAGTTCGCCTGGCCGGCAGTCGCCCGACCGGCGGCCGGTCGGGTCCGGCGGGCCGGTCCACACCACCGAGCGTCCGGGGTGCCCGCC
>NZ_JBHJUK010000094.1:0-36151 GCF_042266225.1 Kitasatospora sp. NPDC056181 | reverse complement strand
AGCGCCACCGCCAGGAACGGAGAGACGGCCCCGTACGCGGCCGACACCGCCACCAGCTCGGCCACCGTGCTCACCGATCCGGTCACCGCCATCAGTACCCCGGAGACGGCCCACGCGACGCAGTAGAACGCCGGCAGGGACCGCGGCAGCCGGACGTTCCCGGCCACCGCGCTCCCCGCGCAGGCGGGGGTCAGCCGAACGACTACCGCTCCCGGCGCGACGACTCCCAGTCCTCCCCGCGCAGGCGGGGGTCAGCCGTCGAGAGGACCGCTCAGTGACCGTCCAGGACGGTCCTCCCGCAGGCGGGGGGGCAGCCGGTGTTCGCGTCCAACCCGCACACCATGTGCGATGTCGGTAACAGGTGAAACGAGGACCACGGACGGCGGATCAAAACCGGGCTGCTCTGCGAACTCTTGATCATCCTGACTTCAATGCTCTGGAGTCAGGAGGAAGAGAGGGTGATCCACGTGGAGGGCTGGGCTGAGATTCGCCGGCTGCACCGAGCCGAGGGGTTGTCGGCCTGGTCCGTGGCCCGGCAGCTGGGGATCTCCAAAGGAACGGTGTCGCGGGCGCTGGCCTCGGTTCGGCCGCCGAAATGCCAGCGCCCGCTGAAGGGCTCGGCAGTGGACGCGGTCGCCCCGCGATCCGTGAGCTTTTGAAACAGACGCCGACGATGCCGGTCACCGTGATCGCGGAGCGGATCGGTTGGGAGCGCGGGCTGACGATCCTGCGCGAGCGGGTGCGGGAACTGCGGCCCGCCTATCTGCCGGTAGACCCGGTCTCGCGCACGGTCTATCGGCCCGGCGAGCTCGCGCAGTGCGACCTGTGGTCCCCCGCCGTGGACATCCCGCTCGGCTACGGCCAGTCCGGCCGCCCGCCGGTCCTGGTGATCGTCTCGGGCTACTCGCGGATGATCACCGCCCAGATGCTGCCCTCGCGGCAGACCGGCGACCTGATCGACGGGCACTGGCGCCTGCTGGCCCACGGCTGGGGCGCCGTCCCGAAGGTCGAAGATCCACTTACTCACCGAACGTACCGGTTTACCCCTGTCGCTCGCGATCTCGGGTGCCAACGTCCACGACAGCCAGGCCCTGATCCCGCTCACCGAAGCCATCCCGCCGATCTGGTCCAGGCGCGGCCCCAGGCGACGCAGGCCCGGCAAACTGCACGGTGACGAGGCCTACGACCATCGCTTCAGCCGAGCACCCTGATCCATAGGGGACAAGAAGAGGTGGAACGTGGAACCCCTGGCCAGCCGGGGGCTCCACGTCGTCGGCGAGGGCACCTCGGGCGCCCCCCAACGACCAGCGCCCCGTGTCACGAGGAGCCGGTGCCGGGCCTTGCTCAACCCAGGGGCACGGGGGCGAAGCTCGTCCATTCGTACATCCGCCGATCGCGTCCGAGAACGATGAGCTCGGCCCTGGTAATGCGGGCGGTGGCCGGGTAGGAGGTCACGCTCGCCAAGGCGTCGGCGGCCGGCTGGGCCGGGCCGGCCGCGCTGGAGTAGGCCACGGAGACGTGCGGGCGGAATCCGTCGGCGGGCTCGGGGACATCGGTCCAGACGTCGGCGATGGCGGCCCGGATGGCCGAGCGGACGGCGTGGACCGGCTCGGCGGGTTCGACCTTGAGAAGCAGGGCCTCGGGGGTGACGATTGCGGGCCCGAGGGCGAGGTCGAAGGCGGGGATCTTCGCGAGGTGGTGGGTGGCGGCGTCGGCGATGGCGCGGACGTCGGCTTCGGGAACGTCGTCGGTGAAGCCGAGGCCCTGCATGGTGAGGTGGAGCCATTGGTCGGGGACGAGGTCGAGGCCGGGCACGTCCTTGAGGGCTCGGCGGTAGTCGGCGGCGAGGTGGTGGAGGTCGGTGGCGTCGTCGAAGGTGAGGTGCCAGGTGTAGAAGCGGCGGCCGGTGTTCCAACCGGGCCGCCACCACCAGTGATCGGCCATGTGCGAGGGAGTGTCAGTCATGGTCGTTGATCCAAGCACTGGACGGGGTTGTCGGGGAGAGGGCGTGGGCGGCTTCGCGGACGGCAGTCTCCACTGCGTCCTGGAGACGCAGGCCGGCTGCGCTGTCGCCCATGGGGGAGGTAGCGGTGTCGCGTGCGAGATCGCGTAGGCGCCGGCGTACAGGGGCGGTCCGGTGTTCTCTCGGTAGGGCGAGCACGGGGGCGATGGCTTCGAGGACACCCTCGGGATCGCGGGCGCTCAGCTGGGCTCCGGCCCGGGTGATGTGTAGTTGGGCCTCGGTGCCGTAGGCGCGTACGCGCTGCTGCTGGAGGGCGGCGAGTCCGCGGTCGGCGTGGGTCAGAGCATCGGCGGCGGACCCGGCGCGGAGGTGGACTGCGGCGCCGTAGTTCGCGTGGCGCCCGGTATGGCAGCTGAAGAGGCCGCCGACCTGGTCGTGGAACGGGCTGGCGTGGTCGTGGGTGCTGGTGTCCTCGGCTTGTCCGAGGGCGGCCAGCGCCTGGGTCTTGGCGCCGGCCTCGGCCCAGGCGTTGGCGAGCTGGCAGTGGAGGAGGACTGTGACGGTGCCGAGGGCCTGGAAGGTGGCGCCGTGCTGCGCGTACTGGATGGCCTCGCGGAACTGGCCGTCCCAGAAGGCGAGTTTGCTGCGGGTGGAGTAGACCCAGGCGTGCAGGCCCGCGTTGTCGGCGTTGTCGGCGCACAGCAGGGCCGCACGTGCGTGGGTTTCAGCCTGTGCCCGGTGCCCCCGGTCGTGGTCATCCAGGCCAGCATGGCGAACAGGTAGCCGGCGGTGGTGAACAGCTCCCGCCGCTGCTGGAGGAGCTGGTGCCCGTACAGGAGGTCCCAGACACGGTTGAGCAGGCGTTTGGTCTGCTGGAACACCCGCAGTGGGTCCTCGTCCATCAGGTAGGCGGCGGCGAGGTACTGGGTGTCGGCGACGAACTGTTCGAGCGCGACGGGGCCGCAGTTGGTGCCCTCGGCCCACTGCGCCCACAGCGCGGACTCCTCGGCGGTGGCCTGTACGAGGTCGGCGCCGGTGAGGGGGACTGGCGGCTGCGTCGACGGGGCGGCCAGCTGGGCGATGGCGGTGGTCGTGGCGGAGGAGTCGGACTGGTGGGACAGAATCCTCAGGTCTGCCTCGGAGAGGGCCTGGCGGTCGTCCAGGTCGAGCAGGTCGTTCACGCTGGCCGTGTAGAGGTCGGCGAGGACGAAGAGGACCCGCGGGGTGATCCGGCGCCCGGACGGCGCCGGCCACTTCTCCCATTTGCCGAGCAAGGAGGCGTCCGCGCTCGGGCCGCCGGCACCGGCCAGGTCGTTGAACCGGTCGGCGGCCTCCTGGGTCGTCCAGCCGTGCGCGTGTCGCCAGGCCTCGCGGGGCCGCATCCCGAAGCGGGCGCGCATCTCGGCGGCGATGGCGGACGTGGGGGCGTTGGTGGCGAGGAGTGCCGAGCGAACCGAGTCGCGGTCCGGCTTGGAGCCGGGCTTGGGGCGTGGGGGCATTCGGGCCTCCCGAAGGCGCGGAGCGTGGGGGTCTGACCCCTTCACGGTAGCGACCCGGGTACGCCACACGGGTCACAGTGAGCGATTTCGGGATAACGCACTGTCCGGATTCCCGCCAGGTCTCTGACGCTCGGCCAGGTCAGCCGGGTGAGGGTCCGTCCGGAATAGTCGGGCGCCGCTGCCCGTGACCGGGGCGGGTCGTGAGCGGGACCGTAGAACCCCCTCGATGACGAGTCCCTTGGCAGGCCATGATGACGTCCTCCACCTCCACCGCCGCCTCCAGACGCCCGGTTCCCCGCTCCGTCAGCCGGCGGCCCCCTGTGCTGCCCGCCCCGCGATGGCTCGTCTCCGCTTGCGAGGGCCGCGATGCTGGCAGCGTGGCCCGGCCAGCCCGGCGGGCTGCTGCTCGTGCCCTGTGGGGTGCGCTGGGACGCCGTTCGGTTGCCTGCCCCGCTCGGCTTGGCCGTTCTGGACAAGCTCCTCGGTGACGCCGTCGAGGCGGGGCCGGTTCTGCACGACCGCAGCTCCGAACTCGTCTATGTCCTCATTGCCCTGGGCAGCGGCATCGACTGGGACAAGCGCTACCCGCAGGTGCGGCTGCTGTCCGACGGCTGCCACCTCGCCACGCCCTGACCCGAACTCGACTGGCTGAACCAGCTGGTCGTGTGGGCGCACATGCCTCTCCTGCCCGCGCCGGCCGACCCGGCCCACCTCGCGGCCGCGCTCGACGCGGTGACGAAGAACAGCACCAGCGCGGCGGCCTGACCGCCCCTTGGTCCCCACGCCTGGCCGACGGAAGGGGACCCCATCCGGCCGGCGTGGCCCCGAGCGGGCCCGGCCTGCGTCCCCCGCGGGGGCCGGGCCCGCTCTACCCGCCGTCGACACCGACACGGTGCCGGCACTGCAAGAACGGAGCACAGGATGCGCATCGCCACCTACGGACGCCCCGGCGCCGGAAAGAGCACCCTCACCGGCATGCTCGCCGACCGGCTCACCAGCCGCGGCGTCCACGTCGTCAGGATCAGGCTCGGCGCCCCCCTCTACGACCTGCAGGGCATCGTCTACCAGGTCGCCGGGCGTCCCCTCGTCAGCCCGGACCGGCAGGACGGCCAGCTCCTCAACGCCCTCGGATCCCACCTGCGCCGGATCAACCCCGCGGCGCTGACCGACATCTTCGAAGCGAAGGTGAAGGAGGCGACGGGAGAGAACTCCGCCGCGGTGATCCTCTGCGACGACGCCCGGGCCGCCGACATCGAGGCTCTCGACGCGCTCGGCTTCACGTTCGTGCAGATCTGGGCACCGGACGACTTCCGCCGGCTGCGGAAGGCGGGGCGCGGCGATCTCTCCCCGGGCGACGAGAACCACCCCACGGAGACGGAGATCACCATCACCCCGCACCACCGGATCGAGAACGCCGGGTCGATTCAGACCCTGCTGGTGCGCGCGCGGGAACTCGCCGACGGGCTCGTCCTGTGATCCTCACCGGCCACCGGATCAGAGAGGAGGTGGAGGACGGCCGGATCACCATCGACCCGTTCGACCCCGCTCTCCTCAATCCCAACAGCTACAACTACCGGATCAGCCCGGTCCTGCGCGTCCACCGGACCCACCAGCTCGACGCCCACTCCGACCACCCCCTGGACGAGTTCACGATCCCGGACCACGGCTACGTCCTGGAGCCCGGCCGGGTCTACCTCGGCACCACCGTGGAGAAGCTCGGCAGCGCCCACTTCGTGCCCTGCCTCATCGGCCGCAGCAGCCTCGGGCGTCTCGGCGTCTTCCTTGAGTACTCGGCCTACATGGGCAACCTGGGTGCCTGCCACGCCTGGACGCTGGAATTCGAAGTGGTCCAGCGCACCCGCATATACCCCGGCGACCGCATGGGCCAGATCACGTGGACGGCGAAGACCGGAGCCGTGCCGGAGTACACCGGCCGGTTCGGCCGGATCGACCAGGCGACGACGCCACCTTCCAACCACTTCCTCACCACCGCCTGCTGAACGGAGGCACCACCGTGATCCTCACCGGGCACAAGATCCGGGAAGAGCACGCGGCCGGCCGGCTCACCATCGAGCCGTTCGACCCGGCCCAGCTCAACCCCAACTTGTACAACATCACCCTGGGCCCCGCCATCGGCTACTACACCGACGCTGTCCTCGACACCCGCCGCCCCAACGCCTTCAAGACGGTGGAGATCGGGCCGGAGGGCTTCCTCCTGGAGCCCGACCGCATCTACCTCGGCCACTCCGTCGAGGTGATCGGCAGCAACCACTACGTCCCCACCATGCACAGCCGTTCCGGCTTCGCCCGCATGGGAGGCTACGCCCACGTCACCGCCGACCTGATCGACCAGGGATCTTTCGGCCAGCTCACCCACATGCTCCGCGTCGTCCAGCCGCTGGTCATCTACCCGGGCGACAGCATCGCGCAGGTCGACTTCCGCGCCGTCCTCGGCGACCCGATGCTCTACCAGGGCAAATACCAGGGCAGCCGCGGACCGATGCCCTCCCAGATCCACCGCGACACCGCCCGCGCCATGGCGGCCGCCGCGTGAACGGCATCCACCCGGCGAACGCCTTCAATCCCGCCGCAACCTGCCCGGACCCGCAGGCCGCGCGCCTGGTCGCCACCGCCTACGACACCATCCGCCGACGCTACGTCGAAGGGCGCCACCAGATCGGGGCCGCGATCATCGCCGCTGACGGCAAGGTCTACGTCGGCATCCACCTGGAGGCGATGGTCGGCCGCTTCAGCGTGTGTGCCGAGATGGCCGCACTCGCCGCCGCCCGCCTCTACACCGACCAGCCGCTCCTGGCCGTCGCCGCCGTCCGCCACCCGAAACCGTCCGAGGCCGCCGACGCACGGATCGTCTCCCCCTGCGGCGGCTGCCGGGAGGTCCTCCTCGACCACGCCCCGCAGATACAGGCGGTCGTCCCCCAGGGAGAGCAAGGCCTCTTCGCGGCCCTGCACACCATGCTGCCGATCAAGTACGTCGGCACGAAGTGGACCACCCAACTCCCCGCCCAGACACCGTAAGTGATCACGCTGTGATCGTTGGTAGCGTCGGCCGCCCGCCGCGTCACCCCGGCGCAGCAACCGAGAGATGAGAGAGGGTCACATGGCCCCCAAGACGATCCGCCGAGCCGTCATCCCCGCCGCCGGCCTCGGCTCCCGCCTCCTGCCCCTGACCAAGGCCACGCCGAAGGAGATGCTGCCGGTCGGCGACAAGCCGGTGATCGAGCACACTGTCCGCGAGCTCGTCGACAGCGGCATCACCGACATCACCATCGTCGTCAACGGCGACAAGGGCCTGATCCAGGAGCACTTCCGACCCAACCCGGTCCTCGTCGAGCAGCTGCGCCGCGATGGCAAGGCCGCCTTCGCGGACGCGGTCGAGGAGGTCGGGGAGCTTTCCCGCAAGGGTCACATCAGCTACCTGTACCAGCACGGTCCCTACGGCAACGGCACGCCGGTCCTCAACGCCGCCCGCCACTTCGGCGACGAGCCCTGCCTAGTGCTGTGGCCCGACGACGTCTTCGTCGCCGACGTCCCCCGTGCGCAGCAGCTCATCCGGGCGTACGAGCAGACCAACGCGCCGGTTCTCGCGCTCATGCCGATGGCCCCCGAGGACTCCTACCGCTACGGCGTCCCGGTGGTGAAGGAGGACCTCGGCGGAGGCTCCCTGCGGATCACCGGCCTGGTTGAGAAGCCGAAGCCGGCCGACGCCCCGTCCTCCTACGCGGCCATCGGCGGCTACGTCATCACCCCCGGCATCGTCGACGAGATCCGCGAACTCACCCGCCGCTGGCACGAGAAGCCCGAGGACGAGGTCTACCTGACAGACGCCATCAACGCCTACGCGGCCCGCCGCGCCGTCTACGGCCAGGTCATCGACGGCACCTGGTACGACACCGGCAACCCGGCCGCCTACCTGCGCGCCCAATTCGCCGCCGCCCTGGCCAACCCCGAGTACGGACCGGACCTGCGCAAGCTCGCCGCCGAACTCGCCCCCGCCGAATAACCCACCACCAGCTCCCGGGTCCGGGCCGCCACGCGGTGACCCGCCCCGGCCCGGCCCCGGCCCGGTTCACCCCGGGCCGGAGAGGAGCCCGGCATGCCGAACATCGACACCGCCCTGACCTTCTTCCCGCGCGGCGGAAGCGCACAGGTCGCCCGGTACCTCCTGCGGGAGTACAACCGCCGCAACTGGACCACCCGCATCCACGCCGGATCCCTCGGCCAGCCCGGGGACCCCGGCCACGCCCCCACGTTTTACGCCGGGCTCGACCTGCGCACCTACGACTACAACCCGGCCTACGCGCGGTTCACCGCCGGCCAGGACCCGCAGTCCGACCCGCTGCCTTTCCACCCCTCCTACGAGGACCGCTCCCTCGGCGCCCGCGGCTGCCCCGACCCCATGTTCGCCGCCGTCCCGCCGACCGCCGGCGCCCGCCTCACCCGCGCCTGGACCAGCCACCTCACCCGCCACCGCTCAACCCGCCCGGACGCCCTTCACCTCCACCACCTCTCCTACCTCCAGACCGCCGCCTACAGGGCCTACGGAGGCGTCCCCCGGATCACCACCCTCCACGGCACCGAGCTCAAACAGATCCAGGGCATGCGCGAGCGCATCAACCTCGCCCGCCACCTCGGCACGACCACGCCGCTCCTGGCCAACGCCCTCCACCCCGACCGCCCCCACCGCGAGCGCACCCTCAAACAACTCGCCCACGACGGCCGCCTCAACGACGACCAGGAGCTGCTGCTGCGCACCACCGAGTGGCCGAAGTGGCGCTTCTCCGACTACTGGCATGCCGCCCTCACCGCCTCCGTACAACAGGCCGGCCACGTCGTCACCGTCTCCCACCACGACCGCGACCTCGCCCTCCGCCTCCTGCCAGCCCTCCGCGGCCAAGAGGTCCCGGTCATCACCAACGGCGTGGACATCACCGCCTTCCGCCCCGCCGAACTCACCGAAGCCCAACGCCTGTCTGCGCCGGTGAGTTTTGGCCCCACCAGAACGGTTTCGCCTGGCCCCACTTTTAGGCCGTTTGGGTGACGGCTTGGGGCGGTGTCGAGAAGGAACGGGTTGGAGTGGCCCCACCCCCGATCGGGTGACGTTTCCCCGGTGTCCCTGGGCTGCGGGCCTCGGGTGGCGATGACGGCCCGCGGCGGCCGGTAGCGTGGTCGTCACGGAGCCCGCCCGGTCGCGTCCCCTGACAGGAATGCGAACGGGCGGGCGCCGTGTTTGGCGCCCGCCCGTTGGCGGGGTGGAGTCCGACGACAGGTCAGGCTGCGGCGGCCGCCTTGCGCTTGGCCGTGGTGCTGGCGAGGCGGAAGGACTGGGTGCCGGTCTCGATGATGTGGGCCTCGAAGGTAAGCCGGTCCACGATCGCCTGGCAGAGCCGCTTGTCGGTGAAGGTCTGGTCCCATTCGGTGAAGGGCCGGTTCGAGGCAATTGCGATCGCGTGCCGTTCCTCGCGCTCGGTGAAGATCTGGAACAGCAGCTCGGCGCCGTGCCGGTCGAGCTTGACGTAGCCGAGCTCGTCCAGGCAGAGCAGGTCAACGCGCCCGTACTTCTTGATGGTTCGCCCGAGCTGCTTGTCGCTGGCGGCCTCGGCGAGCTCGTTCACCAGGTTCGCCGCCGTGGTGTAGCGAACGCGGCCGCCGGCCTCGGCGATCGCCGTGCCCAGGCCGATCAACAGGTGCGACTTGCCGGTGCCGGAGTCGCCGATCAGGCAGAGCGGGTTGCCGGCCTGGACCCAGACGGGCTGGGCGAGGGTGTTGATGACCTCCTGCGGGACGTTCGGGTTCTTCGAGAAGTCGAAGTCCTCGATGCGCTTGTTGCGCGGGAAGCCGGCCTCCTTGACCCGCCGCTGCTTGCGCCGCTCGTCGCGGTCGTCGCACTCGCTCTCCAGCAGGTCCGCGAGGAAGTCCGCGTAGGAGGACTGCTCGCGCAGGGACTGGGCCGCGAACTCCTCCCAGCGGCCGCGGATCGTGGACAGGCCCAGGCTCCGGCAGGCCGCGTCGATCGTCGCCGCCGGGTTGGCGCCGCGCTGTGCGGGCAGGCCGAAGAAACCCCACCGCCCCGTGGTCGAAGGGGCGTCGGGGGTGGTGCTCTGCGTCATGCTGAGCCTCTCGGTTGAATGGACAGCAGCTGGCCGTAGGCGGCCAGGGAAGGCTCCGGCCGGGTGTCCGGCGGGAGGGCGGAGCGGCGCTCGGGCAGGGAGATCACCCGCGCCGCGACGTCGTCCTGGTCTTCGGGCGGCCCGGCGGTGGCGGCGGGCGGCGGGGCGATCACCACCGGCGGCGGGCCGCCAGCCGCGGCAAGCGCCTTGCGGGCCTCGATCGCTACCAGGTCCGGGGAGACCGACCCGGCCTCCAGGACCGCGCTCATCCCCGCGACCACCGCGTCGTCGGGCAGCCGGCGGTGCAGCAGCAGGACGTCGATCAGGGCCCGGGTCCCCTCGGAGCGGCCCCTCGCCTCGCGGGCGGCGGCCCAGAACGCGTCGTGGACCGCGGTGAACAGGCCGCTCTCGCGGGCCGCGGCCAGCCCGGTGGAGTTCTCCAGCGCGCCGGGCTTGTCCCGCAGGATTTCCAGGTAGTGGTCGAGCAGGTCGCGGAAGCCGTAGCGGCCGGCCAGTCGCGGGTGGCGGACCACCACCTTGTGCTGCTCGAAGACCAGAACCTCGTCGGCCCGCAGCGAGACTCGCACCGTCCGGCCGATGAACCGGGCAGGGACGGAGTACTTGTTCTGCCTGACCGTGATCCGGGAGGTCTTGTCGACCCGCGGCGTCAGCGTCAGCCCGACGTCGAACTCCTCCTGCGGGACCGGTGCCAGCAACGGGGCCTCGTAGGCGAAGTCGAAGCCGACCGAGGTGGGCCGGTTGTCGATGTGCCGGGCGTCCTCCTCCGCCTCGATCCGCTCGATCCGCTCGTTCAACTCCGCCAGCGTGTCGACCTCGGGGACCGGGACCAGGTGCGAGCGGCGAAAGCGCCCGCCCTCGTGCTCGACGCCGCCCTTCTCGTGCGCGCCCTCCTTGCCGGGCCGGCAGTAGAACGCGTCGAAGCCGTAGTGCGAGCGGAACGCCACCCACCTCTGCGACTCCACCCGCGAGCGGCCGAAGCAGATCTGGGAGACCGCGGGCTTCAGGTTGTCGTAGCGGATGTGCCGGACCGGGACGCCACCCAGGATCCGGAAGGCGTCGACGTGGCCCTGCATGAAGGCTTCCTGACCGGCCGTCGAGAAGACCCGATGGACCGCCTTGCCGGAATACGACAGCCGCAGCGTGAACATCTGGCACTGCAGCGGCTTGCCGTCGACCCGCACCCAGACCTCGGCGAAGTCGACTTCGGCCTCCTCGCCGGGCCGGTGGAACTGGGGGACCATGCCCTCGTGCAGCATCCGGGCCCGGTCCGCCTCGTCCTTGATCTGGGGTCGGCGGACCCGCAGGTAGTCGTTGAGGGTGGTGTAGGCGACCGCGGTGAAGCCGTACTCGTCCCGCAGCCGGGCCAGGATCCGCTTGTTGGTGTGCCGCTGCTTGGGCGGCGCGGTCAGGTCCGCCCGCAGCATCTCGTCGATCCAGCCCTTGGCCGGGTCCAGCGCGGAGCGGCGGGTCACGGGCTCTTTGCGCTTCGGAGGCAACGCGCTGTCCAGGGCCTGGCGGACCACCCGGCGGTGGACGGAGTAACGGCGGGCCAACTCCCGGACGGAGGCGTTCTCCAGCCTCTTGTCCCGGCGAATCCGCTCGAACAACTCGACGCGCTGCAAATCTTCGGCCTCCTGACACGGCCGTGACTACGAACTCACACAGCGTGATCTGGTTGCCGGAGCCCGGTCAATCCCGCACTACTCCAAACGAGTGTCGCCGCCAGCCCCTGGGCCACCTGAAAATTGCTGCTCAGCGCACTCCCTGCGCGGCTAGCATCCCCAGATGCCTCTTCGCCAGTACGTCTACTTCGCCTTGTTCAGCCAGCGTGTCTCCGCCGACGAGATGACCTCGCAACTGGGTATCGCTCCTGACGAGGTGTCCGTTCGCGGCAGCCGGATCACCGAGCCCAAGGCGATTCCTGTCAGCCATAGCTGGAAGGTCGTCTGCCGGGATCCCGACCTGTGTGTCGACGAGCAGATCGCCCGCATCCTCGACAGGCTCCAGCCCCACACGGCCCGCATAGCCGAGCTGGCAGGCCAGCTGGCGATCGACGACGGTGGGGCAGTGCTGCAGGTCGTTCGCTACTTCAACGACTCCGACGACGAATCGCCCAGCCACCCGGACGCTCCCAACCTTTTCGGCTGGCATCTGGGGCGCGATGTCCTGGATTTCCTCGCTGCAGTCGGCGCTGAACTCGATGTCGACGAGTACGACATGACCCCGAGCGACGACACCATCTGAGCGCGCGGCCCGCGCTCGCTCAGCGCGGAGCCAGTACTACCGCACCGGCTCCTCCACCCCGCCAACCGCCGGGTGGGGCCAACTTAAACCGTTCCTCAGTGGGGCCACTTGCAGCCGTCACCCCGGGGCCAGAAAACACCGTCCTAGACAAACGCCTGGCCAACCTCCACCGCTGGCTCATCACCGACCCACGAGGCTGGGGAGAAAACCGGCCGCCCGGCAGCATCCGCTATCACGACGCAGACCTCAGCCGCCTGCGCGACCCCGCCACCGGCCGACTGCGCCCGCTCCTGCTCTGGGTCGGCCGCTTCCTTGAATTCAAGAAGGTCCCCGTCCTCCTGGAGGCCTTCCGACAGGTCCGTGAGCAGGTGCCCGTCGCGCCCGCCCTGCTGATGTGGGGCGGATACCCAGGAGAATGCGAAGGCGAGCACCCGGCGGACATCGCACACCGCCTCGGCATCGACCCCGACGTCTACTTCGTCGGCTGGCGCGGCCACGACGAACTGCCCGCCGGCCTCCACACCGCCGACCTCATGGTCGCCCCCGCCGTCAACGAGCCGTTCGGCATGGTCTACCTGGAGGCCATGGGCTGCGCCATCCCGCCGATTGCGACGGCCACCGGCGGCCCTGCCCGGACCATCACCTCGGCCGGGCACGACGCGACCGGCTGGCTTGTCCGCCCCGATGATCCGGCCTCGCTGGCAGCCGCGATCAGGCAGGCCCTCATCGACCCCCGCGAGCGCGCCCGCCGTGCAGCCAACGGCGCTCGCCACGTTCAAGACGTCTACGGCTGGGAGCCCGTCGCCGACCGCTACACGGAGCAGTACGAGCAGGTGCGCGCGGCGGCCAGAACCGGGCTGTGACAGGCGAGTACCGGCTGATGCCGCCTCAGCAGCATTTGCTCCGGCGGCCGACACGGACCCCATTCCAACGGCCAGCGTCCGTGCACATCATCACCCCCGCCTCTCGCAGGGGGAGAACGGAAAGAACACAGTGAGCACACCGAAGGGCCTTCTGTTCGACCTGCACGGCGTCCTCCAGCACTTCGACAACCACGGCGCCCGAGCGGGTGAGGAGGCCGCAGGCCTTCCCCTGGGCACCATCGACCGCGTCGCCTACCAGCACCCCGCGTACGAGGCCGCAAAGGTCGGCCTCATGACCGACGACGAGTGGGCCTGGACCATCGCCCACCATCTGGTCGAGCAGTTCGGGGAATGCGCGAGAGCAGCGATCGACCCCTGGCGCTCCGACCGCGGACGACCCGACCCGGTGATGATCGACCTCGTAAAGCAGGCCGCGCAGGTGACCGTCGTCGGAGTCCTCAGCAACTTCACTGACCGCATGCACACCGACCTCGCCCTGCACGGCATCACGGCCCACCATGCCTTCGCCTCCGCCGACCTCGGCGTGACCAAGCCCAGCCCCCTGGCATTCCGGGAGGCCACAACCCGAATGGGCATCCGCCCGCACGACCTCTACTACTTCGACAACGAGGTCACCTTCGTGACCGGAGCCCGGGCCGCCGGGCTGCGTGCCGAACTCTTCACCACACCCCAGGCCTGCGCCCGCCGCCTGGGCACCCTGGGCATCCCTGTTCAGCTCCCTGACGCAGGGGCTTAAGAAGCCGCTGAAGGTTCCAGGCAAGCCGGGCCCCGCCGCCGAGGAGCCTGCGCCGAAGAAGGCGGTCGCGGCCGCCGCCGAGACTGCGTGAGTGGGTTGTCGGCCGACCTGGGCCGGCGCGGGGGAGATCGACCGCTTGCCAGTACCCATTTCGAGGACGGCTGACCCCCGTGCTCGCGGCGCAGCTTTGCTAGCCGAGCCAGGCTGGGCCGCCTGAGCTGAAGAAGAGTATGAAGGGGGTGGCTGCGAGGAGTGTGCCGGCTGTTGTGCGGGTCCGACCGCCGGTCTTCCTGCTTGCGAGGAGGAGTAGGACGCCGGCTGGGCTGATGGCGACGAAGAATGGCAGCGGGATGAGGAGAAATGAGAGGGAGTAGATGATCTCGGTGCCGAACTGTAGCCAGCCGATGATGAGGGAGGAGCGGCGGAAGGCTTTGGGGCTGGGCATCGTCAGGGGGAGCAGGGTGACGATGAGGGCCAGACACCACATGATGATGCTGTCCCCGTTGGAGCCCCAGTTCTTGGGGAGGTCTCCTGCTGCGGCTGGTAGCCATGAGACGCCGGCCAGGGCGACGAGCGGCCACGGCCTGCGCTGCGTACGTTCTGGCAGTAAGGGATCGGTCATGTTGTACCCCCGACAGAGTTTTGAATGCGTTCAAAATAGCGTCCTCAGCTTCCTGGAGTCAGGAGAATGACGTTCCACCTGCTGCCTCGGAGGCTCCGGGAAGTGCCCGAGGGCTGGTCCGTCCAGGAGTACGGTGACTGACCCCCACAGGCACCGCGAGGGCGAGGTCTGAGCACCCGCGATCTGCTGCGCCGACGGCTGACCCCTGCCTGCGTGAGGAGGATGGCGACCCGGAGGAGCTGACCGCGCCGGCCAAGGGCTGACCCCGCCTGCAGGGGAGGAGACTGCACCATCCGCATCACCGTCCAGACCGCCCGGCTGACCCGGTCGCGGGGAGGAGGTCCGGGCGGCCGCATCCGAGGCCGGGGAGATCGGCTGCCCCCGCGGTCGCGGGGAGGACGTCCTGCTGCACCGGGGCGAGCAGCCGCAGGGTGGCTGAGCCCCGCGGGACGGTGCCCGGGAGGGTCAGGCCGGTACCCCGCCTATTCAGTCGTTGGTGAGGGTCGCCGAATCGGGCTCGACGCGCGCCTGTGCGATGCCAGGGCGGGAGGCGTGAACGATCTGTCGGGCGGTGCGGAACATCTCGGCGCCGTGGGCGCCTTCGGGAAACCGTTCGACGACGCGGTGGTGTACGTGCTGCCGGTAGGCGAGCGTGTTCAGGCCGGTGAAGACGGGCATGTCGAGCTGTTGCTGGGAGGCGAAGCACGCCAACGCCTTCTGCTTGGCGACCAGGAGCTCGGGAGTGCCGACGAAGAGCAGGTTGGGCTCGAAGTTCTGGCTGCAGGGGGAGCGGAAGCAGATCAGGTCGGAGGCCTCGCGCATCGCGACTGCGGTGACTTCCTCGCCGGAGACGGCGTGGTCGAGGTGCTGGTCGTCGGGGAAGTGGGTGTAGGCGATGTCGGGGCGTTCGACGGCGAAGGTGTCAAACAAGGCCGCCTTGATGGCGCCGCGGTGGTCGGTGAAGCGGGTGTCGGGGATGGCGGAGAACGTGTACTGGTTGATGCGGAGGATCTCCGCAGCGGCCAGGCACTCGGTGCGGCGTACCTCGCCGGCGTCTTTCCCGGGGCGCCCGGCGCTCAGGCAGTGGACGCGGACGCGGTCGCCGGCCTGGGCATGGTCGAGCATCCGCATGCCCATGGCGAGCTCGGCGTCGTCAGGGTGCGCCTTGGGCGCGGTGCGCCTGGCCGCAGTCCTGTTCCGGCAGGGCGATGTCGACGAGGCCCGTCACCATGCCGCGGTCGCGGTCGACCTGGCCTCTGTGGTGGGGTCGGCCCCTCTCGACTCCGCGACCACCGACATGCGCGCCGTAGCCGCGTGAGTGTCCAGTCCCGCCGATTGCCGTCGGCACGCGGGCGGTACCCGCTGGCTGTCAGGACGCAACCGAACTCGCCTGAGCTCGCCACCTACTGGCGCGGACCAGCGGTTCGAGGCCCCTGAAGTCCCCCGACGACCGCTACGGTGGCCGACCGGCGTGTCCCGCCCGACACTGGCTTCGTGCTCCTCCACCCCACAACCTGCGGTGAACGGGACCTGATCGCTGCGGCCCGCACCACGACCGATCCGGACGACCGCGCCGCCGCCCGGATCGTCCTCGCCCAGGGCCGGCTGTTCGCCCCCAAGCCCTGGCCCGCCACCGGCGCACCCAGGCGCGGATCGCCCGCCCACTGCTTCGCGAACGCCATGCGCGTCGCCCACCGCACCGGCGGCGCTTACGTGGAGGGCTTCGTCCTCGCGGCCGGCAGGCTGCGCCGCCACGCGTGGTGCGCGCAGGCGGACGGGGCTGTGCTCGACCCCACGTGGCCGCGGGGCGAAACGCCGCAGGCCTACCTCGGTGTGCCGATGGCCCCGTGGTTCGTGAACACCTTCCAGCAGCGAACTCTCACCAAGACCTGCTTTCCTGGCGTACTGGACGCCCGGGTGCAGGCCGAACGCGACGCCGACCGCATCTACCGTGACGGTGTTCCCGCGGCCGCACTCCTCGACCTCGGCACCCCGGTGCCCCCGGAGACCGGATCCTGGCCGGCGACCCCCTGGCGGCAGCTGTGTGCCGCGCGCGAGCACGTGCCGCGCGTTGCTGAGGCCATCGGCAGCGCTGATCGGCGCCGTGCTGCGCGCCCGGGCCGGTGTCAGTGCCCCGTGCCAGGGTGCGACCCATGATCAACAAACACCTTGAGGATGTCGACTGGTCGTCAATGGGGCATGCCTACGGTTCGGCCGACGAAGTCCCGCTGTGGCTTCAGCAGATGGCCTCGCCCGACCCCGAGGTCCGGGAGAAGGCCTTCAGCAGCTTCTACAGCGCGGCGCACCACCAGGGCGGCGTCTACCGCTGCACGACGGCGAGCCTGCCGTACCTGTTCGCGCTCGCTGACGATCCGCGGACGCCGGACCGCGCGGCCGTCCTCCGGCTGCTGCTGAGCATCGGCCGCTCGGCGCTGGACTGTGAACCCGAGGGCATCTACTACGACCCGTCCGGCGGCATGTCGACGCCCTTCGCGGAGGCGGTGCCCCTGATGCGCGAGCGCGCCGGGGACTTCGCCCGCCACGCGGCGGACCCGGATCCGCGGGTGCGGCAGGCCGCCGTCCCCGCCCTGGGGCTGTTCCTCGACGACACCGGCCGGGCGTTCGTGCTGCTGCGTGAGCGGCTGGCGGCCGAGAGCAGCACCGTGGAGCGGCTGCTGGTCGTCGAGACCGCCGCCGTGCTGGCCCGGCGGCTGCCGGAAGCACTCGCCCCGGTCACGACCTGGCTCACCGCCCTTGCCACGGACCCGGGCCTAGACGCCGACATCCGCCTCGCCGCCCTCGTCCACCGGGCCGCCTGCACACCGGAGACGGTCGACGCCGACCTCGTCCCGACCGCGATCGCCCTGCTTCAGCAGCTCACACCCGGACCCGAGCACCGGGAGGAGCCAGACGACGAGCCGGCCGCCTGCGGGCAGTGCTCCGCCTGTACCGGGGCCGCCACCGAACCTGCGCCGGAGCAGGGTGTCCCGCCGCAGCTCGCCGCAGTGTTCGCCGACCTCGACCGGCACGGCCGCATACACGCCCCGACCACCGAACTGCTGACCACCTTCCACCAAGTGCTGGACGCCCGGGTGACCGAGCGCACTGCCCTGCTCACCGCCCAGCTCGGCAGCCCGGACCGGGCCACCCGCCACGACGCCATCGGCATGGCCAAGAACCTGATCCGCTCCTGGCGCGGCGACCACACCGACCTCGTGCGCCTGCTCGCCGACTGCCTACGGCCCCACGACCCCTACACCACCGCCGAAGCCGCCGAGACCTTCGGCCAACTCCCGCCCACCCTCGCCGAACCCGCCCGCGAAGCCCTCGTCGCCCTCGTCGAATCCCACCGCGCCGCCCACGGGCCGACCGTGTGGGCCGCACCGCATCCCCTCCTGCGCCGCGCCCACCAGGAGGCGGTGACGGCACTGGCCCGCCTCGGCGATGAACGTGCCCTGCCCGACCTGCTGACGGCACTGGACACCGGCGTCGACGCCTGGCGCGCAGTGCAGGCTGCCGGCCACCTCCCACACGCCGCCGGCGAACTACTGCCCCGGCTGACCCGGCGCCTGGCCGACACGGACCTCTCGCACGACTGGTCCTGGTCGGAGGCCTGCACGCTGGTCGCCGCCCTCAGCCGGCTCGGCGACCCGGCAGCCGTGCCCGCACTCACCGCAGCCCTCACCGCCTGCATCCACCAGGACCAGCGACGCGGCGCAGCCGCGGCCCTCCACGCGCTGACCCGCTTCGGCACCGCCGCCGCCTACGCTCTGGAGAGCGTTCGCCCGCTCGCCGACGCCGAGGACCTGGACCTGCGCCTCGCCGCGGTCGAAGCCCTGTGGGCCCTCGAACGCGACCCCACAGATGCCATGCCGCGCCTGACCGACCTGCTCGACACCCACAAGCACCGGGACGCGGCCGACATCCTCGGCCGGATCGGAGCGCCCGCGGCCGCGGCACTGCCCCACCTGCGGCAGATGCTCCAAGCCGAGTACGAGTGGACCCGGGTGCACGCCGCCGCCGCGATCCACGACATCGCCGGCCCCACCGAGGCGAACACCCTCGTACCGGTATTGCTGGAGGCCTGGGAGAAGAACGACTCGACCACCAATCACGTCCTGGAATGCCTGCAGCGGATGGGCCCCGCCGCCGCGCCCGCACTGCCCCGGATCCACGCAGAACTCGTCCTGGCCCGCCGCAGCGGCGGCTTCTTCGGGAGCGTCGAGGACGACGAGGCACTGCAGCACACCGCCCGGGCCGTCATCGACCAGCTGGCCTGAGGCGGGACCGGATGTCCGCCGGCCGGCAGGGTTCGGTGCAGGGGCGCGCGCGGAAGCACGGGCAGGCCGATCGCGGCCGGGGAATGCCGCCTGTCCTGATGACCTCTCCTGGGCTCGGCCTCGATCGCCTCGTCGCCCGGTCGGTACCGCAGGTCGGACTCCTCGATGACCGCGACGAAGCGGCGCCCGCCCTCGAAGACGACACCGGAACGGGCCAGGCGGGCTTCGACAGTGTCCGCCACGTCGTCCCGGGGTCCGGCGGACATCGGCGACCGTGCGCAGCAGGGCGGTGGCGTCGTCCCTGATTTGCAGGGCGCCAGGGACGACGCGGGAGGAGTAGGCGCGGAAGTGGCGGGTGCGGGTGTACAGCGGAACCCGGGCCTGCTGGGCGTGGCGTAGCTCTGTGCGGAGAGACGCCGCCACTCGATGCCGAACGCGCCCCGGACCCGGCCACCGCCGACTTCCTTCACGACGCCTTCGAACCCACAGCCCGCGCCATCGCCGGCCTGGGAAGGCCCTGACCGGTGTCGGCCTGCTGGAGGAAGCTCGAGCCCTCGACCTGCGCTGGCCTCAGGACTACTCGGCCGGATCTGGACCACGGTCTTCCAGGCACGGGAACTGGCCGAGCACGAGACGATCGGAGTTCCGGCATGAGGTCGGGATGAAGATGCCGGCGCGGATCAGGCCGACAGCCGGGACCGTGACGAAGCTCATGGCGACGTACGGGGTGCGGGCGATGCGTTCCAGGTCGTCGGCGCGGTTGGCGCAGCCGGCCTGGCCGGTGCCGGTGAGGACGAACAATAGCGTCGGGAACTGCGGGTAGCGGCGTCCCCAGAGCGGATCGCCGCCGTCCTGGGCCTGGGTGGTGCTGTGCCGGACGCCGGGCGGCAGGGGCGCGGTGGCCCAGTAGCGGGCGTAGGCGTTCAGCTTGGCGGCCAGCCGTGTGCCGCCCGTGGTGCCGCGGTCGACCTCGACGAACGCCTGGCGGGTGGAGCGGCGCTCGCCGGCGGTGCGCCCGTAGTGGAGCAGACCGTCCGGGCGCACCGTGCCCTCGCGGCCTTCGGCGAAGCGGTGGGTGATCTCCGGGATCAGGTCGAACGGCCCATAGGCGTCACCTCGATTGTGGGCGTCGGCGAGGAACACCAGGTGGGGCCGGAGGACGGCGAGCTGGTGGTACAGGGTGAACTTGAAGGCCTCCTTGTCGCCGGGCAGTTTGGGCGCGGGGATGTCCGCCAGCTCGGGGAACACCCCGGCGATCCGGCAGCCGTGCTCGGTCAGGAACCAGCCCTTCGCCCGCCCGGACTGCGGCAGCACCAGCTCCTCGGCCAGACCCTGCTCGCGCAGCCTGCGCAGCCGGGCGCCGGTGATCGCGCGCCAGCGGGCCTGGGGCGGACCCGACGAGCTTGACCGTCATGGCGAGGGCCGCGGCGGGGCTGCCGGCGTCGCGGGTGACCTTGGTGCGGAGCTTGACCGTGGAGAACGTGGACTCGATCGGGTTCGTGGTCCGTCCGCCGTGTTGTTCCAGGTCAAGCTGCCCCTTGAGGTGTCGTTGACCGACTCGATCAGCTGGGTCGTCCTCTACCAGGCGATGTCGAGCGCTGCGACGACGCGGGCCGCGCTCCCTGTGGTGGCCCGCGCCCGCGGGGCCACCACCGATCGGCTCAGCCCAGTTTCCAGCCGTCTCGTTGGCTGTCGGCTTCCTCGGTGCTCTGCAGGGAGTCAAGGGTTCCGAGGTATCGGCCGAGGTCGGCCAGTGGTGCGCTGTTGCCGGGTGGTGAGGGCGGTACGGCGAGTGGCTCGCGCTGGCCATCGGGCAGATAGGCGGTTCGAAGCGGCCCGGTGAGTGTCTCCCCTGGGATCTCGATGCCGGCGTACCGGGCGAGGGCCTGCAGGGACGCCCCCGTCGTGGAGGACTCATGTGGGTTGTGCAGTCCGGCGCGGACGGCGTCGTAGAGGTCATGAGGTCCGCTGCCCCGGGGCGGATGGTGCTGGCCGGGCTCGAAGCACTCGAGTTGCCGACCGTTCTCCAGGCGTTCGACCACGGTCATACCGACTGCGTAGAACAGGTGCACGACCTCGCTGTGCTCGCACAGCCGGGCCAGTACACCAGGCTTCAGCCCCTCCGCCTCACGGTCCTCGAAGCAGAAGGTCCACCCCCCGAGCTGCCCCACCCTCAACAGCGCGCCGCCGGCCGCCATCGGATAGAGCCTTCCCGCCTCGGCGGCCGAGAGCACCCGCATCCGCTCCGGATCCGCACCGTAGGCAGCGACCACCTCCCCCACCGACAGGCCCCGCACCAGGTTCAGACAGAAGACGGGAACCAGATTGCTCTCCGCCCATTCCCACCACATCGGCTCACGATCGGCCACAGGGTTCCTCCTCAAAGAAGGGCCGCGCCCCGGGAGCGCTCCCGGGCCGCAGCCGTTAGGGGATCAGGACGTGACGCTCACAACGAACTTCTCCGAGTCCAGGACTCGGTCGGTCTGTACGAAGCTGCCGTATTTTCCGCCCGCAGCCGAGTTCTCGGTAAGGGGGACATGGCTGCGGACGCAGGGCTCGTACCGGGTGACGTCGGGCCTGCCCTGCACCGTGTAGAACTTCCACTGCCCGTTCTCGAGCTGCGGGACGATGTCCGCACACCCGGTGTGGCCGCCCTGGTAGGTCCCGGCGAAGGGGTACTCATCGCAGGAGTCGTTAGTGACGGCGGCCAGGCGGTTGAACGTCCCGTCCTCGCAGGTCCTGCGGCGGTTGGCCTTCGCGAGATCCTCACCCTGCATGCGCTGCAGCGGATTGTCCGTGGCGCCCCAGTGCTCGGTCATGTTCTGGATCGCCCAGGCATAGGTGGCCGCGGCCGCGGCAGCGCCGTACTGGCTCAGCGGCAATACGAGGTTGGCCCGCACATCCGGGTAGACGCACCCGGGATACTGCCCGACTGCGTTGTCACAGCGGATCAATCGGCTGTTGGACCAGTCGGCGTTCGGCTGGGTCGGCTGCGCGCCGGCCATGGTGACGAACATGTGGTACGCGGTTTTGATCTTGCTGTCGAGGCTTCCCGCCGGCAGGCTCTCGGAGTAGGTGACCGAGCCGGAGGCCTGCTGGCCGATCCCGAGCGATCGCTGGCCCGCCCACGGGGTGGGAGTCGTGGCCGTGCACTGCGAGTCGCAGCTCACGTCGAATCCGACATCGAGCCGGGTGACATCACCGGTCGCCGACTCCAGTCCGACCGTCACCAGCTCGTTCCAGGTCGTCGAAGTGGCGTTGAGCGTCATGCTGGTGGTCACCACCAGCGCACCTGTACCGACAACGGCGCCCTTGTCGTCCCAATGCGTGAAGGTGGTCCTCGCCTCCCTCAAGCAGGAGGAGAACCGCTGGTACCACCAGGAACCCGCCCCCGCCAGACTGCAGACTCCCTCACCGCCAGCGGCGGCGGCCTTCGAAACTGCCTTCTCAGCCCCCTGCACGATCGGAGCGGACTCCATGGCCAGACAGGACCTGTCCTGCGGGCCCGTCT
Source organism: Kitasatospora sp. NPDC056181 (assembly GCF_042266225.1). Lineage (NCBI taxonomy): Bacteria > Bacillati > Actinomycetota > Actinomycetes > Kitasatosporales > Streptomycetaceae > Kitasatospora > Kitasatospora sp. NPDC056181. The sequence continues at coordinate 14,263 of NZ_JBHJUK010000094.1, read as the reverse complement.
TCGAGGAGTCCACGGGAGGGCAGCCCTCCGCCGAAGCGTTCAACGGGGCGGACACCACGGTCGCCTCAGTGCCGATCGTCGCGGCACTGAGCGTGCCGACCAGGCTCCCGCGCGGTGACGCCGGGGCGGAGGCGGCCAAGGACGGCGAGGCCAGCGACACCTGCCCGCCGGCGATCAAGAACGGACAATGCCCCGGCAGCCACCGATCTCATCCACCGGCTTGTCTGTATAGCCATCACTGAATTCCGTATCCCTTCGTACCCTGGAAACAGCGCCGAAGTCGTTCACGGCGCCGACTGGGCTAACACACCGAACTGACTGGCCGTCATGATCGGACGTAAGCACACAGCAGTACGGTCACCGGCCTCGTTCGAGTTCAATCGACCACGCATTACCGGCCGTTTGCCGCCTGAGGGGTCACCAGGTAGGGCAGGCCAGACAGGGCAGTTCGACCGGGCCGCCTGGGTAGGGTGCCCGGACGGCGGCTGTAGCGTGACCACGGCCTCGTCGCACTGTGCTGCCCACGGCGCGCCGCAGCCGACTGAGACCCCCGCTGCTGGCCGGGCGTCGACCGGGCCTTGGCCGACGCCCTGGGCGACGGGCAGCGGTCTCGCCGGCCCGTCGGCGACCGTTCCGGATGCCCTGATGCGAGAGGTCAGGTGTTGACCGGCGGCGTCGAACTCGTGCAGCACGGCGTACCACCGCCGCAGCACCCGGCCGTCACCGTTTCCGGCCTGCGACTACACCACTGAGGTGGGCGAAGAACTGGCCTCCGTCCCACTGACCGATGGTGGACGTCCGGTAGTGCGGCTCATGCCGAATGGGAACCAGGGCAGGCCCAGTCATGGCCGCACCCTACGTGCGGACCACGACCGAACGGTCACCTTCCTGACGGCCATCGAAGCGGCGCCCGGGAACCCGCGGTGAGGCCAAATCAGTCCGCTCGGCGGAGACACCCACAACGTCGTCGCGAAGATAGCCGGGCACAGCAGCGACCGGGGAGCGCTGTAACCCCCGGTCTCGCTGGGCTGGCGTTCTGCCGAGCGCGGGCCGAGCTGCTTCTGCTTTGAGGCACTGGCCGAGTATCGTTCGGGAACGATCGGGGGGTGACGGTGCGTAACGCGGGTTTGGTGCATCAGGTGCGGATGCTGCGGGCGGGGGTGGGGGACCCGGCTCTGATGGTGGCGCAGTTCCGGCTGTCCGCGGTGCTGGTGCCGCGGTGGGGGGACGAGGGGGTGTGGACGGCCGATGAGGGCGGTCTGCGGTGGATCTTCGCGTTCACGTCGGAGGAGGAGCTGGCGGCGTTCGCGCGGGCGAAGGACGTGCCGGTGGAGGGGTTGCCGTATCTGACGGTGCTGGGTGCGCGGTTGCTGGATGTGGCCGTTGTGGGGCTGGGGGTTGCGGGCGGGGTGGCGTTGGACGTGGCGGGGGCGGAGCCGATGCTGTTCCCGCCGATGCGGGGGATCGTGCCGGACGAGGTGGCTCTGGACGGGCCGATGACGACGACGGGGGGGTTGTGACATGGCGGGTTCGGGGTTCGGGGTTGATCCGCAGGCGTTGAAGCTGGCGGAGGAGGGCATCAACTCGGCGATCGCCGAGTTGCAGGGGCTGGGGATCGCGGGTCTGGCGGAGTCGGGGCGGGGGTTCTCGGAGCTGGAGCTGACCGGCATGGAGGCCGGCCACCCGGACCTGCAGGCGGTGTTCACCGACTTCTGCGAGCGCTGGTCGTGGGGAGTGCGGTCGCTGGTGCAGGAGGGCACCGACATCGCCGTGAAGCTCGGCCTGTCGGCGGGTTATTACCACGAGCAGGAGAAGTACGGCAGCGGCCTGCTGAAGGACGTGGTCGCCGCGGGCATCGGCAACCCGCACCAGACCGAGGAGCAGATCGAGGGCAAGTCCTGGGACGCGGTCCTGGGTGACAACCCGTACACCCAGCTGACCAACCCCGACTTCTCGCAGGAGTCCGCGGACAAGGCCTTCGACAACATCGGGAAGACGTGGAAGGACGTCGGGAAGGAGAAGCTGGAGGGGCCGTTCGGGATCTACAAGTCGATCGCCGAGGCCGCGGCGGGTGACCACTGATGGGCCTGCACTTCAGCATCACCGACCTGGTCGACGCGACCGATGCCGTCGTCGACTCGGCCCAGAAGGCCGGCGGGAAGGTCGTTCAGAAGGGCTCCCACCTGGTGGGCGGTGCCCTGGACGAGGCCGGGCTGCACGGTGCGGCCCAGAAGGTCAACGGGTGGGGCGACGACGTCGCCGACAGCACCGGGCTGAAGGTCGGCGAGCGCGGGCTCGACCAGAGCGACGATCCGAAGGAACTGGTCCACGGGGACGCGAAGAAGCTGGGCGAGGTCGCCGGGCACCTGAAGAAGTTCCACGACGCGTTCGAGAAGACCGGCACCGGCCTGGCCAGGCTGGACCACGAGCACTGGACCGGGGCCGCGGCGGAGGCGTTCCAGAAGGCGTTCGACCCGCAGCCCAAGCAGTGGCTGACCGCCGCGGACGCCTGCGGCAAGGCCGCCGCCGCGCTGGAGGCGTACGCGCACACCGTCACCTGGGCGCAGGGCGAGGCCGCGGAGGCGGCCAGACTGTGGAAGGAGGCGAAGAAGAAGGCCGACGCGGCCGCGAAGGCGTGGCGCGAGGACGCCATGACCTACAACCTGAGGGTCAAGGCCTACAACTCCACGCCCGCCGACCACCGCCCGGCCGCCCCGCCGACCGATCCGGGGGAGTTCAAGAACCCGGCCGAGGCTGACTTCGGGCACGCCGAGGAGAAGCTGGACGCGGCCCGCACCCAGCGGGACTCCGCCGCACGCACCGCCGCCGGCGCGATCGGCGCGGCGGTGGCGTCGGCGCCGGCCATGCCGAGCAAGATGCAGATCCTCAAGGCCGACGTCAAGGACGGCCTGATGGCCGCGCCCGTGGCGTACGAGCATTTCTACGGCGGGCTCATCAAGAGCGGCACCGACATGGCCAAGCTCGGCCGCTCCCTGAACCCGATGGACCCGTACAACCTGTCCCACCCGGCCCAGTACCTCGACGGCCTCTCCACCACCACCGCCGGCCTGATCAAGGCCGGCGACCACCCCGTCGACCTCCTCAAGGGCCTGGTCGGCAGCGGCTGGGGCAACGACCCCTCCGAGGCGAGCGGCAAACTCGTCGGCAACTTCCTCATCGGCGCGGGCACCGGAGGCGGCGGCACCGCCGCCACCCTCGCCGAACGCGAAGCCGCCGCCGTCGCCGAGAACGCCGCCAAGAAGGCCGCCCAGGAAGCGACCGAGAAGGCCGCCAAGGACGCCGCGGAGAAGACGGCCAAGGAAGCCGCCTCTGCAGCGGCCCCACCGCAGGTCGTGAAAGCACTCAAAGGCTTTCTGCCGGACGGCTACGATCCTGCGGCGGCGGCCTTGCGGGACAGCCAGTTGGTGGAGGTGCGGGCCGCCGAGCGCAACCTCACCGGGGCGGCCCGGCACTTCTTCGACGACATCGATGCCAAGGAGTTCGGGGCGAAGACCTGGAACGACGTCGCGGAGAGGCTCCCGGCCGAGCAGAAGGACGCGGTCGCGAAGTACACGTGGGGCTCCGACGGCGAGATCAACGGAGCCCTGCGCGGCACCGGCCCGTCAACGCCCGAGGCCAATCGCCTGATTCCCCAGCTCGACAAGGCTCTTGAGGCCCAGAGGGTACCCGAGGACGTCATCGTCGGCCGCGGGACCGACCTGGGGCACCTCGGCTTCGAAAACCCGATGGACCTGAGAGGCCACAGGTTCACCGAGGACGGCTTCATGTCGACCGCGATCGGTGAGCTGCCCAGCAGCTTCGCAGGCAAGCAAGGCGTCCTACACCTCGTGGTACCGGAGGGCACGCCCGGCCTGTGGGTGGAGAAAGTCGGCCGGGCCGGTAACTCAGAGCGCGAGCTGCTTCTGGGCCGGGGCCTGACGTGGCAGGTGGACCGCGTCATCCAGGTCGGCAGTCAATATCATGTCTTCGGCAGGGTCCTGGGATGACCCGTAACGGAATCGAGCAGCCGGTGAGCGACCCCAACACCAACCCACGTCTCATCGCGGACCTGCAGTTCAAGCTGGTCAGCTCATTGCCCCGGTACAACCGGACCACGGACAAACCCGTCGAGTTCTACGTCACGTTCTACGCGGACGAGTATCCGACCGGTCTGATCTGGTTCTGCGACGAGGACGACGCGGCCGGCTACGAGTGGTGGCAGCAGCTGCCCAACGAGAACGCCGCCATCTTCTGGAACGAGAAGCTACTGCTTGCCAAGACCCGCGGCCTCACACCGTCCGAGGCCGTGCGCGAGTTGCTGTCCGAGCCCGGCACCCGGCTGTCGGGCCGCATCCTGCCCGATACGCGGGCGACGGCCCCCAGCCTCAGCTGGCTCGCCGAACTTGCAGCCCACGGCATGCCGGTCGGAGATCCGGCCAAACCACGCGGCTGGCGCCCCGACCCGCCACTCAGCGCCGAGCAGGCCGAGGCCGCCCGCGCGGCAGGCGGATGGCTCTACCAGGTCGACGAGGGCCACGACCCCGCCGGACGCGTCCCCCCGCACGCCGTCGCCGGAGCCTGGCAGACCGACACCAACGGCCGTGTCCTGCGGTTCTGGCACAACCCCGCCTACCAGCAGGCCCCACCGCCCGGCCCGCAGGAGAACGACGCCACTGCGGTGCCGCCGCTGGGGGCAGGCCGGCGACCAGCCGGGCGGGCTCTGCTCGACTGGCTGACCGACCCGACGGCGCCACGCACGTGCCACGTCACCGGCTCCTCCGGCAGCGGCCGCACCCACCTGCTCGGCTGGCTCACCGCCGCCTGCCCACCCGACAACCCGCGCACCGCCCGCCGCGTGCACGCCGTGCTGTCCGCCGACGGCCAGACAGTGCGCAGCGCGACCTGGCTGCTGGCCGCGCGGCTCGGTGTGGTGGCGGGCACGCCCGAGGAACTGGTGGAGGCCCTGCAGGACGGCATACCCCGAACCCTGGTGGTCACCGACCTGGACCTGGCCGGCGGTGGTCTGCTGGCGGATGCGCCCGAGCGGATCGCCGCCGACCTGCTGGCTCCGCTGGCGCGGATCCCGTGGCTGCGGCTGGTGGTGGAGTGTGCGTCCGGCTCTGCCGCCGCGGCCGCTCTGCGTGCCGCCGATCCCCGGGCCGCCGTCCTGGACCTGGACGATCCGCGCTGGACCGACCGTGCCCGCTTCACCAGTTGGTGCGCAGGATTGGGCGGGGCACCCCTGGACGCCGACCGGGTGTACCCGAGCCCCGGCCTCGCCCACCTGGCCGTCCGCACCCCGGCAGGCCAGAACACCGAGCTCGCCGAAGCCTGGTGGCACGAGCTGCCCGACGGCGAACGGTCGGCCGTCAAGGCCCTGGCCGACGCCGGACGCCCCGTCACCCTCGCGACCTGGGCAGCCCTGCCCGGAGCCGGCGACGCCGACACGGTCCACCGCGCGGCCGCCCGCCTGCTCCCCCCGCCCGCGGGCGAAGCACACGCCCTGTGGCGGGTGGCACCGCGGCAGCTCGCCGATCACCTCGCCGCCGTCCGCCCGCCGGCCGACCACGCCGCCCTGGCACGGGCCACCGCCGCAGCCGTCCCCCTGCTCGACGACGGCCGGCCCGACCTCGCCCAGGCCGACCCCGCCGTCCTGGGCATCCTGCTGCGGCACACGGTGCTCGCCGGCTTCGCCGACCAGCTCCTGACCAATCCGGCCGTCCTGGTCCACACCGACCCGGCCGCCGTCACCGCCGCCTTCGACCACACCCGCGCCCAGGCGACCGCCGAAGGCCACACACGTACCACGTTCGCCGAAGCATGGGAGCTGGCCGGCCCGGCCTGCGCCACCGCCGACACCCCGGCGGACCGCGCGGCCGTCCTGCACGCCCACCTCGCCGGCCGCCACCAGCAGGCCGCCGACACGCTCGCGACCATCTCAGGCCAGCGGTGGCGGGCCCGCTGGTCGCACCGGCCCACCCACGGGCGCATCCGGAACCTCGTACACGGGCACGGCCCCTACCGCGGCCACCTCGCCTACAGCGAGCACCTCCCCGTCGCCACCAGCGCGTTCCTGCACTTCATCGACCCGCAGACCGGCACACCCAGCCCCGGACTCGATCCGCAGCGGCTCCCCGCAAGCCACCAGGCCGCCCTGCTGATCGCGGACAACGGCACCCCGGTCCTACTCGGCCAAGACGGTGCGGTGACTGCCTTCCCACCGGCCGGAACGTCCGGCAGCCGCGTGGCCGACCTCCTCGACGGCATCACCCGCCGCACGAGCGACGCCCTCACCGCCGCAGCCGTGGCTGAGGGCGCCGACGGCTACGTCCTCGCCATCGGCGAGGACAACGGCGACACCAGCTACATCCGCACCGAAGGCGGCCTCCTCTCCGGCAAGCAACCCCACCGCGGCCCGGTCACCACCGTCGCACTCACCCCCACCACGGCGGACGGCCTCCTCCAGATCAGCGGCGGCATTGACGGAACCGTCTGGTACTGGCACCACCACGGCGGCGAACCCACATGCATCGACGCCCGCCCTCACACCGTCACCGCCGTGACCGCCGCCGACACGTCGAAGGGCCTGCTCACCGCCGCTGCCTGGTCCGACGGCCTGGTCCGGCTCCGCCTGCACAGTCCCACCATCGAGAGCGTTGACCTACGCCTCGGCAGCCCCGCCCACAGCCTTGCCGCCACCCCGGACGGCCAGGTCTACGTGGGTCTGCCCGACGCTGTCATAGCGGTACTGACTTCGGTTCCTTTGGCCGATGGACTAGCTGTTCGCTGACAGGCAGTCGCCTGACCCGGTAGCTCGTCTGTCATGTGACGGATGGGGCGGGCTGACGACGAATCTGGAGATAAGGAACAGACGAGGGCTGCCCGGGTGCCAAGGCGGTGGCCAGTTCAGCAGGTGTTCGGGCGTGGAAGCCCAGCCTGGCCGCGAGCGTCCACGTCGCGCTGTCGACGGTCGGGCCGGCCAGCGACAAAGTGGAGGCGGGGCGCTACCCGAGCGGCGCAGCCGGTTTGGTGCAGGCCGTCGCCAGCCAGGTCAACAGGTGGGTCTTGCCGATCGCGGCCGGGCCGGCTACCAGACACACGCGGGACGGCCCCTGGCCCGCAAGGGAGGCATCCAGCGTTCGATCTCTACCACGAAGCCTCTCCTGCCGTTCCCCACCCAATGGACTCGATCCCACGAACCGTGAGATGGGGCCGACTCCAGCGGGCACCAGGCCGCCACCGGATGCCTGGTCCCAGCGCAGATCCGTGGCTGGCTGGCAACGAGCACTACACCCCGCTTCCGGTCAGGCAGCCGCCGCCTCAGCCTCGCCGATGCGCTCGTGCAGCGTGGCCACGAACTTGGGGTACCGGCCAGCCCTACGAGCTTCGTCGAAGGCTGGATGCTCGCCAACCTTCTTCCATGCTGTGGTGTGAGGTCTCGGGACTTTGTTGACAGCTTGGCCTCGGGACATCGTTGACGGTCTCAGGTGATGGGCGACAGCGCGTCAGAGCTTCGGTGCGTGGATCTTGGCTCTGAAGCGGGTGACCGGGTGCTGGTTCTTGCGGGGGTGGACTACGAGGTCGGCGTCGTTGAGGGTGACGCGGAAGTAGGTGTCTTCGACGTGGACGGTGACGAGCTCGCCGGCGTAGGTGCGGCCGACGCGGAGCCGCTGGCGGGCGACCATGATGACGCCGTCGGCGGGGACCTTGCGCTCGACGCGTATCGCGCCGGCGGCGGGCGCGGGCAGTTCGCCGGAGGCGACCTTGGCTCCGCGTAGTCCGGTGCGTTGTTCGGCGTCGATTGGGGCGGGCAGGGTCTTGGCCAGCACGCCATCGTGGATCACGTGCATGAGCTGCCCGTCGAGTCGCAGGGTGACGCGGCGGTTGGCCAGCTCGTAGCCGATCTTCACGCGTTCCCTGCCGAGCAGGGCTTTGCCGTACTGGTTGACGTTCCGGTCGACCTCGATGACCGTGCCGTGGTCCACCTGGCCCGGCCGGACGACGGAGGCCGCGGGTGGCGGTCCGGCTTTGACCGCGCCGCGCATCGCGAGTTCCCGCAGGTCGTCCGGGCTCAGGCGCGAGGCAGCGGTCTTGACGAGCTGGCCGTCGAGACTGATGTGAATGGTGAGCCCGTCGGCCCAGACGTGGACCCGGCGTCCGGCGTGGTCCTTGCCGAAGCGGACGCGCTGGACCCGCGGCAGGACGCCGACGTGTCCGCTGGGGTGACGACGGTCTCGAACTCCAGGGCCGGTGCGGACGTCGGCATCAGCAGCGCGGACGGCCGCGGCTCGGCGACGAGCTCGGGCTCTGTGTCGGGTGTCCGCACGGGGACGACGGTCGTGGGCTCGGGCGGAGGGTTGGGCCGGAACCGGCTGGCCGGGGTGGCCATGTCCAGTGCCTGGTGCGGCCGCGCGGTGTTGTAGGTGTGGACCCAGGCGTCGACCGCTGCCTGGGCTGCGGGCAGGTCCGTGAACGGGCCGGCGACGTCCAGCAGCTCTCGCCGCAAGGTCTGGTGCCAGCGCTCGATTTTCCCGGTGGTCGTGGGTGAGTAGGGCTTGATCAGCTTGGCGGTGATGCCGTTCTCCCGGCAGACGCGCTCGAACAGCACCTCGGCCGGGCGGGGCTTGGTGAAGCGGCCGGTGAACTGCTTGCCGTTGTCGGTCAGCACCTCGGCCGGCACGCCGTGGACCCGCATAGCCCGGACGAACGCGTCCGCGACGGCCCGCCCCGACGGCACCGCGAGGACCGTGGAGACGACGACGAACCGGGAGTGGTCGTCGATCCCGGTGAGCATCTTGCACTCGCGGCCGTCAGCCAGGTAGATCCGCCGACCAGGTCCATCTGCCACAGGTGCATCGGAGTCTCGCGCTGCCAGCGCCGGTACTTGCGCCGGTGCTGCCGCTTCTGGTGCCGGATCAGGCCGCTGCGATCCAGTACCCGGTGCACGGTTGCTCGCGAGGGCGCCGGGGTCGTGCCGGTCCGCGCGATCTCGTAGGCGATCCGGCGGGCTCCCCAGCGCGGGTTGGCCCGGCGCATCTCGCAGACGAGCGCCTCGGTCTCGGCCGGGAGCCGGTTCGGGCTCGTGCGCGGCCGCCGGGACTTCTCCTTGAGCCCGTCCAGGCCGCCGGCTTCGTGCTTGGCCTTCCACGTGTAGACCGTCTGGCGGGAGACCCCGTAGCGCACGGCCACCTCGCTGACCGGCGAGCCGTCGAGCACCTCAAGAACCGCCCGGTACCGCTGCTCGACCAGCCAGCCCGGACCCTGCCCAGCAACGTCGTCCCCCTCAGCCACAGCGACCAATGGTCAAGGGCTCACGCGGCACCGTCAAGGATGTACCGAGACAACTGTCAATGAACTGCTGAGACTCTCATGCGCCTATGTCTTGAGGCCACACACCACACGAGCCACGGTAAACAGGCACGGGCCGTGATCTCTCCTATCGGTGACTCCCTGGGATGAAGGCATTTCGGGCAAACCACCCATAGTGACCGCCGGTCTGCAGTCGCTGACGGATCGAGGACAGCCTGACAGGACGAATCGACATCTAGGGAGATAGGTTTGTGGCAAGATATCAGAATGATCGATCCATCGAACATCGACCTACAGGAATTTTTGGCCCTCTGGTATGGGCCGCCGAACAGACTGCCAAGTCCACTGCCTCGTGAATGCGACTGGCTTCCGGAGCCTCTCAGGGAATGGCACGGCATTATTTCCTGCTGGACTCCATCGCCGCAATCCGTCAAGCGTATGACCCCTCCTGCGGAAATCAAAGAATCCGAAGGGAAAGCGGTCTTCATGAAGGATCCATCGGGTGATTGGCTCTGGGCGTTTGACGTTGCAAACAAGAGCACCATCTTCGACGCCGAACTCCATGGGGAGTGGAGCGAAACCTCGGAACACTTTCCAGAGTTCCTCATTCATAATGCTTTGAATGAAACGGTCTACGGGGCAAGCGCGTGGCGCGAGTGCACTAACGTGCACAGCGAGCTTTTGCCAGAAATTCTTTCGCCCATGACTGCGGTATCATTGGGCGAATGGCGATGGCCAACTCCGGGCGGACGAATCTTTATGAGCGATGAGCTTCTGGCGGAGGTGTCACCGGCGATGCGCTCGAGCAAGGGTGCGGAATCATGGGAGGTGCGAGTGGCTTCCAGTGATTCTAGGCATCTGAGCTACCTGGATTCACTGGAATCCGTTAAATGGATGGGTCCGCGCTAGCCCTTGGAAAGCAGGGCGGGCTCCCAGAAAGTGTTTCTGGAGCCCGCCCTGCTTTAACTTCTAATTGCGGCCATAAAAGACTTCTGTGTTAATAACTCCACTTTTTCGCCATGTGACTGTCAATGTCGAATTGGCAGGCAGCATGGCTTCTAGGCTGCCTCTGCAGGTTGGGCACACGTAATCGCCGGAAATAAACAGCTCGGCATGTTGTATATTCCCCTCCCTCATGATTGCAGCCGACTGCGCCTCTAGATGATGGTAGTTGACCTTATTGGCGCCGGGTGGCCATGCATAACTATCTCGACCCCCGATGACATTATTTCCGCCACTGGAAAGTGGCAACGGCTTGTCTCCGCCTTCAAGGTACAGCGCCCCGGTCATTCCCCCGGGATAGTCGAACTTCTCGGCTGCTTTATCTGCCATGCCAAGTCCTCGCTCGGCGCAAATGGCATTGTGTACCAGTATTGGCGAATTGCCTGCAATCACATAGTACGTGTGGAGGCCTGCGACGGTCAGGTTCTGGGCGGTTTGGGGCTGGGTGGCGTAGGTGTGGGTGGCGATGACAACAGCTGTACTACTGTCATCGGTGGCGAGTTCGTGGCCGGGTTCGATATTTTCGGCGTCGGTCCACCGGTGGGTGGTGGAGTCCCAGTACGGGTGGTTGGAGGTTGAGACCAAAGATGTTGCGGCGGATGAGGTTCCGATCTTGCTGGTGGTGGCGATCGTCAGTTCGGTGAATCGCGTGTCATCCGGAGTGACGATCTTGGCCGTTACCGGATTTCCCGAAGTCTCGCCGGTCTGCGGGTCGGCCGCGGCAACGAAGTCGCCCGGCTGAATTTCGCCGATGGGCTTACCGCTCCCGTCGGCCATAAGGACGAGGGTATCGGCGGGAAAGCTGTTCCGACAATTGAGCGACTGCGCCTCGAGTGCCGCCCTGAGAGGGACAGTCGCCATTTTGGTACCGCTGGCGGCAGATGCAAGAGATGTCAGGAAATTGACGCAAGCACCTGCGGCTTTATTCTTGGCGCAGTCTGAGCCCGCCTTGACATCCACCCCCAAGAGTTCCGCGGTAACCTGCAGCGCCCCCATTGCGGCATACTTGAAGCTGGGCTTGGGGGCCTTTATGTTCTTGTTGATCTGGGCGATGATCCATTGGTGCGACACGCTGTAGCGGTCGTCCTTGATGGTTTCGTAGTTACGGTATTGCGCTGCCCATGGAACGTACTCTGCGGTTGTTTCTTGGGCGTTGCTCATGGTGATGGTTCCGCCCGAGCCACAGTCGTACAGCGTTCCGCATTCCTCGGATTTGAGGCCGCTGGGGTCGCTGAAGTTGACGGGGTCGTTCTCGCTGTACGCGTAGCCGTTCCACTGCTGCGGATTGCTGGTGTCGAGAACGGGGTCGGGGCTGATGAACCGGCCGGCGCCGGGGTCGTACTGACGTGCTCCGAGGTTGGTGAGGCCGGTGGTGTCGTCCTTGCTGCCGCCGACGAACCCCTTGGTGCCGGCCCAGGCGGAACCAGTCGGCTGGTTACCGCGAGGGTTGCCGAACGGGTCGGAGGCTCGCCGGGTGACGGTCTGGTCCGCGTCGGTGTTGATCTGGACGCCGTTGGTCCGGTGCGGGTCGGCGGTCTGGATGAGCACGGTGCCACCGCCGATCGGGGCGGTGACGCGAGTGTAGGTAAGGCCGCCGGGTGCACTGAAGGAGCGCACGTTACTCATCGAGCCGCTGTTGGTGTCGAGGGTGAGCTCGTCACTGGGCAGGTTGAGGGTGGTCTTGCCGGGGTTGCGGCGGATCAGCGGGTTGCCGTCCGCGTCGTAGAGGTAGGTGGTGGCGCCTGCCTGGCCGGTCCTGGCGAGCGAGTTGAGCTTGCCCTCGCCGTTCCAGGTCAGGCTGGTGGTGCCGCCGGTGTCGGTGATGGCGGTGGTGTTGCCTGCGGCGTCGTACTGGTAGCCGAGGGCCTTGGTGCCCGCAGGTCCACGGCTGGTGGAGCTGAGCAGGGCGTGGGGTCCGCCGGTTCCGCCGCCGGTGTTGGGTGCGGTGGTGGGGGTGTTGCGGCTCTTGGCGGCTCCGAAGGTCTGAGTGGTGGTGGTGTCGTTGAGGCTGTTGCCGGTGATGTCGTGCTGGACGAGGCCGGTGCGGTTGCCGGTCACGTTGTAGCTGTAGGTGTTCCAGTAGGGCGCCGGGCCGCCGATGGTTCGTCCGCCGGGGCTGACGGTGGCCGGGCCGCTGGTGTTCGTGCAGCCGCCGATGCCGGGAACGGTGGTGGAGCTTCCGGTGCCGTGGACGATGCCGGAGGAGTCGGTCCAGTCGGCGGTGGTGAAGGTGCCGCCGGTGTCTGTCCAGGCGTTGGTCAGCCGGCCCAGGTGGTCATAGGTGAAGCACTGGGTGTCGGTTGCGGAGGCGTCCTGGATGTCGGTGGCCGAGGTGATCCGGCCGGACGGTGTGTAGGTGTAGGTGGTCTGGTCGGTGGAGACGGTTCCGATCTGGCGGTCGAGGAAGGAGTTGATGATCCTTCCGGTGGCCCAGTCGTACTGCTGGGTGGAGACGACCTGGGTGCCGTAGTCGCCGACCGTTGTTCGTACGGGTCGTGCGAGGGCGTCGTAGTCGACCTGGGCGACGATGGCCTGGTCGAGGCTGGCGGATGCGTAGAGCAGGCCGGTGATGGTGTTGGCGTAGGTGATTGATTCGGCCGGGAGCCCGCCCGCCGCGGTGATGTCGGTCTCGGTCAGTGCGCCAAGGACCGGGCTGTAGGTGTTGGTGGTGGTGTAGGTGCCGGCGAGTGCCCCTTCCGCGGGCGGGATGGTGATGGAGGTGCCGAGCGGCCGGTAGGCGGTGTCGTATCCGGTGACGGCCTTGGTGTACCCCGCGCCACTGGCGCCGCCGACATAGCGGGTGGAGGAGGTGGGCTGGCCCTTCGCGAGGGTGTCGTAGGTCCACCCGGCGAGCTGGTTCGCCGGCGCCGCGTTGCCGCTGAACGTGGCGGTCTTACGACCGAGCAGGTCGTAGCTGTACGCGAGCGTGTTACCCGTGGCGTCGACGGTGTGGTCGATGCGCGAGTTGACGTCGTAGAACGTCTGGGTCGTGCCGGTGTCCGGATCGGACGCGGAAACCTGCCGTCCGCGGAGGTCGTAGGTGGAACTCCAGGTGTTGCCGCTGCTGTCCGTGTGGGTAGCAGGCAGATCAACCGGCGTATAGGTGTAGGTGGTGACGTCAGCGTCGGAGCTGTTGCCTGTTGCGGTCGGCGTGCGGTACTGCCAGAGCGCGGTAGCGCGTCCTCGTGCGTCCGTCACGGCCGAGGCTGGCGTGCCGCCGCTGGGAGGGGTGGTATCGGTCCGATCGGCGCCCGGATAGGCGGTGGTGTTCGCCCACTGGAGGTTGCCGTAGGAGCGGAACTCCGCCCGCACTACGCGCCCATTGCCGTCGTAGGTGTTCCAGGTCTGGCCCGGTATCTGGCCGTCGCCCTGGGGAACGAAGATCGACTCGCTGGGGAATGAGCTCTTCTCGTAATAGGGAGAGGAGGTCTTGATCGCCCAGCCGTGCGTGTCGTAGATCGTGTCGCTGATCAGGCGTCCGGCGGGCTTCGCGGCGCTGGTGCGCTGGGACTGACGGGGGCGCCCCAGGCCGTCGAAGAGGTCGATGTTAACGGTGTAGGTGGCCGCGTCATCATTGAGCGACTCGGTTTTGACACTGGACGGTCCTGCGCTGCCCCGCAGGGTGTAGGTGAACTGTCGGCTCGGGAGCTTGTTGGTGGGCCGGTCCGGCGTCCAGACAGCGGTGAGCCGGCCGAGTGCGTCGTACTGTCCGGTGATCACGCGGCCGTTGGGATCGGTACTGGTCAGTGCGGACCCGCGGGCCGGATCCAGAGTGGTTGTTGTGGTCCAGCCCGCTCCCATGGGTCCTGTGCTCTGCACCTGGGTCGGGAGGGCACCGGAGGCCGGGGTGAGTACGGTGCTGGTCACCGCGGGAGTGACCGAGGGGCCGGTGAGTTGCCCGCCCGTGCTGTTGTAGGTGGAGCCGTCGGTGGTCGCCGTTGTGAGGCTGCTG
>NZ_JBHJUK010000093.1:0-36196 GCF_042266225.1 Kitasatospora sp. NPDC056181 | reverse complement strand
CCGGTCGCCGCCCCGGCTCCGGTCGCCGCCCCGGCCCCCGTGGCCGCTCCGGTGGCCCCGGCCCCCGTCGCGCCGGCCGCCCCGGTGGCCGACAGCGGGGACGCCTACGTCACCCCGCTGGTGCGCAAGCTCGCCGCCGAGCAGGGCGTCGCCCTGGCCTCCGTCACCGGCACCGGTGTCGGCGGCCGGATCCGCAAGCAGGACGTCATCGCCGCCGCCGAGGCCGCCAAGGCCGCGCCGGCCCCCGTCGCCGCCGCCCCGGCCGCAGCGCCGAAGGCCGCCGCCGCGCCGTCCCCGCTGCGCGGCGAGACGGTCAAGATGACCCGCATGCGCAAGGTCATCGGCGACAACATGCTGAAGGCCCTGCACGAGCAGGCCCAGCTGACCAGCGTGGTCGAGGTGGACGTCACCAAGATCATGTCGCTGCGCGGCAAGGCCAAGGACGCCTTCCTCGCCCGCGAGGGCGTCAAGCTGTCCCCGATGCCGTTCTTCGTCAAGGCCGCGGCCCAGGCGCTGAAGACCAACCCGGTCGTCAACGCCCGGATCAACGAGGCCGAGGGCACCATCACCTACTTCGACACCGAGAACATCGGTATCGCGGTGGACTCCGAGAAGGGTCTGATGACCCCGGTCATCAAGGGTGCGGGCGACCTCAACATCGCCGGCATCTCCAAGAAGACCGCGGAGCTGGCCAGCAAGGTGCGCGGCAACAAGATCACCCCGGACGAGCTGTCCGGCGCCACCTTCACCATCAGCAACACCGGTTCGCGCGGTGCGCTGTTCGACACCGTGATCGTTCCGCCGAACCAGGTCGCCATCCTGGGCATCGGCGCGACCGTCAAGCGCCCGGTGGTCATCGAGTCCGACGGCGGCACCGCCATCGGCATCCGCGACATGACCTACCTGTCGCTCTCCTACGACCACCGCCTGGTGGACGGCGCGGACGCCGCCCGCTACCTGGTGGCCGTGAAGGAGATCCTGGAGGCCGGCGAGTTCGAGGTCGAGCTCGGCCTGTAAGGCTCCCGGCTACACCGGCAGCACCCCGGAACCCCGCGTCGTCCCCGGACGGCGCGGGGTTCCGCGCTTCCCGGCACGGGATTCCGCGCCTCCCGACGCGGGCGGGTTCCGCTTCCCGACGTGGGGCCGGCGGGCCCGGGCCGCGGGTGGACGGGCGGTGCGGTCACCGCCCGGCGGTCCGGGCTTCGGAAGAACGGGCGTTTCGCGGGCCCGTCGCATGCGCGGGCGCGGGCGAACGGGGATGCTGGAGCCGTGATGGACGAGACCGACTTCTGGCAGATCATCGACGACACCCGGGAGGCCGCCGACGGCGACCCGGACGAGCAGGCGGAACGGCTGGTGGAGCGGCTCGTCCAACTGACCCCGGACGACGTCATCGACTTCGCCCGGCTCTTCGAGGCGCGGTTCCAGCGCGCCTACCGCACCGACCTCTGGGCCGCGGCGTACCTGCTGCTGGACGGCGCCTCCGAGGACAGCTTCGACTACTTCCGCTGCTGGCTGATCGGCCAGGGCCGGGACGTCTTCGAGGGCGGGCTCCACGAGCCGGACGACCTCGCCGACCTGCTCCCCGACTTCGACGAGGAGGAGGACGGCGAGGCGGAGGACCTCGGCTACGCCGCCGACGAGGCGTACGAGCAGCTGACCGGGCTGCCGCTGCCCGAGGTGGGCGGGCGGCAGCCCGCGCGGCCGTCCGGTGCGGCCCTGGACTTCGACGACCCGGACGCGATGGCGAAACGCTTCCCCAAGCTCTGGGAGCGCTACGGGGACTGACTCCCCGGGCCGGGACGGCCGTGCCTCAGGTGCCGGAGCCGGAGGCGCTGCCGTCCTGCTTGATGCCCTTGAGGATCTGGTCGAGGACGCCCGGGTCCGGCGCGCCCGCGGCGTCGTCCACGCCGCCCTCGAAGGCCACGTAGCCGCCGCCCTTGGCCGGGACGGCCACCATCAGCACGTAGCCCTTGGTGCCGTCCGAGGTGGTGATGTGCCAGCGGACCGCGTACCCGGAGACGCCCGCCACCGTGGTGTTGGAGGAGCCGGCGTCGGTGTGCGAGGTGATCCCCGTGAAGATCGCAGCCGCGTAGGTGGGCATCGCCGCCTCGGCGGCGGCCCTGGCCGTGCTCCCGGGGATGGTGTCCTTCTCGACCGAGAACTGGCCGCGGATGCAGGAGCCGCCGGTCGGGCAGGTGTACCGGCCGCTGCCCAGGAACACCGTCGAGTGCGAGGTGTCGGTCTGCGCGTCCCAGCCCTGGAATATCGGCACGGTGATGGAGTGCTGGGTGTCGGCGGCGGTGTCCTTGACCACCGGCACCGGCGGCAGGCTCGGCGGGGGCGTCGGGGTCGGCGTCGGGGTGGACGGGCGCTTGGTCGGGGTCGGGGTCGGGGTGTCCGTGACGGTGACCGTCGGCGTCGGCGTCGGGTCCGCCTGCGGGGTGTCGTCGCCGCTGCCGACCACGATCGCGACCACGAGGCCGACCACGACCAGCACCCCGGCCACGATCCCGATGACCACGCCGGGCTTGGTCCCCCCGGGACTCGGGGGCGGCGGGTAGCCACCCTGCGGATAGCCGTAGCCGGGCTGGCTCTGCGCCGGGTAGCCGTACCCGGGCGTGCCCTGCTGCGGGGCGCCGTAGCCGTACGCGGGCGGCTGCGCGGGGGCCGACTGCTGCGGGGTCTGCCAGGAGACCTGCGTCGGGGCGTCGGCGAGCCCGCCGCCGCCCGCCTGGACGGGGCGGACGTCGCTGGTCCAGGCGGCGCCGTCCCACCAGCGCTCATGACCGGCCGTGCCGTCCGCACCCGGTACCGGGTACCACCCGGGAGGCGTCGAGTTGCTCACGGCCGTACGGTACCCGGCGTGGCGCTACTCCAGACAGGTTGGGTGTGTCACGACTCTGCTACCACCCGTGCCCGGGTTCCGGCGGGTCGTCAGGGCCGTGGCACGGGTGGTGCGCACGGTGCGGATCGCCCCGTGCGGGCCGTGCGGGGCGGGCCTGGGCATGACCGGCGGCGTGGCGCCCCGGCCCGGCCGGCGGCCCGGGGCCGGGAGGTTCAGGCCGTGAGCGAGCGGGCCATCCAAACGTCGTCCACGTACTGGCCGTCGATCAGGAACTCCTCGGTCAGCGAGCCCTCGACGACGAAGCCGCAGGCCTCGTAGAGGCGGCGGGCCGGGGTGTTGTGCCCGAGCACCCGCAGGGTGATCCGGCGGGCGCCCTGCTCCCGGGCGGCCGTGCAGGCCGCCTCCACCAGCGCCCGGCCGAGGCCCCGGCCGCGGACCGAGGCGTCGACCGCCAGGCCCTGGATCTGGCGCACGTGCTGGTTGCTGACCAGCGGGGTGGGCCGGACCACCCGGATGTAGCCGACGATCCGGCCGCCGAGCAGGGCGAGCGTGAACTGGTCCGGGGTGTGGCGCTCGTCGAACACCCCGTCACCCTCCGGCGCCTGCGGGGCGACCTCGCTCAGCCAGGACCAGGCCGCGCGGTTGAGCTCGGAGAGCTCCTTCTCGTCCTCGGCCTGCGCGGGACGGATGATCAGATCTTCGTCGGGCATGCGCGTCATGCTAATCAGCGACCTGCGGGCTGTACACGGAGTTGCAGCCGCCGGGAACTGCGAGGATGACCCCATGCGCATCGCGGTCACAGGCTCCACGGGATTGATCGGCTCGGCACTCGTCCGCTCACTGCTGGCGGACGGCCACGAGGTGGTCCGGCTGGTCCGGCACCGCTCCCGGACCGGCCCGCAGCCGGACGGGACGACGGCGATCGGCTGGAACCCGCTGCTCGGTCAGGTGGACCGGGACGGGCTGGCCGGGGTCGAGGCGGTGGTGCACCTGGCGGGCGCCGGGGTCGGCGACCACCGGTGGACGGACGCCTACAAGCGGGAGATCCGGGAGAGCCGGGTGCTCGGCACCGAGACGCTGGCCGTCGCACTGGCCGGGCTGAAGGAGCCGCCGCGGGTCCTCGTCAGCGGCTCGGCCGTCGGCCTGTACGGGCAGACCGGGGACGCGGTGATCGACGAGGCCTCCCCCGCAGGGGACGACTTCCTGGCCGAGGTCTGCGTCGAGTGGGAGGCCGCCGCCCGGCCGGCCGAGCGGGCCGGGATCCGGGTGGTCCACCCGCGCACCGGCCTGGTGCTCTCCGCCAAGGGCGGGGCCGGCGAGCGGCTGTTCCCGCTCTTCAGGCTGGGGCTCGGCGGGCGGCTCGGCGACGGCCGGCAGTACTGGAGCTTCATCTCGCTGGCGGACGAGGTCGCGGCGCTGCGGTTCCTGATCGACCGTGACGACCTGAGCGGCGCGTTCAACCTCAGCGCGCCGGACCCGGTGACCAACGCCGAGCTGACGGCGGCGCTCGGGCGGGTGCTGAAGCGGCCGACGCCCTTCCCGGTGCCGACGGCCGTGCTGAAGGCGGTGCTGGGCGAGCTGGCGATCGAGGTGGTGGGCAGCCACCGGGTGGTGCCGAAGCGGCTGCTGGAGGCGGGCTTCCGCTTCGAGCACCCGGACGTGGACTCGGCGGTACGGGCGGCGCTGTAGCGGGGCGGGGGCGGGGGCTGGTCCTGCGGGGTCCGCGGGTCCTGAGGGCTCTGCACGGATCGGCGGGTCCTGCGGGTCTGCGAGGATCCGCGGGTCTGCGGGGCCTGCGGGTCCTGAGGGCTCTGCCGGTCCTGCCGGTCCTGCTGTGCCGGCGGGCCGTTGTGGGCCCGCGTACGCCCGCCCCGGCGACGGCCCCGGCCAGGGGCATATGCCGAACAGGGGGCGGTCGGGGCTCCGACAGGGGGCGCACGGGAGCATGCAGCGGGCGCGTCGCACGCCCCCGGTGACCGTACGCGCCCGCCGACCCCCGATCCCGGCCGCTGGGGCACACAGTCCGTGACGGCGCCCCGCCCCGTGCGGCCACACCCTCCCCGGGCCCCGGATACGGCCCGATGCACTTGTCTGATGCTCTTACTGACTGGGCATCACATCGTCGGACCGTGTCCCGGCACCCCGCTGCCTACGTCGGCCGAAGCTCCGGGACCAGGGAGGGAGCACGCCAGTGCCCACGTACGACTTCACTCGCCGCGCCCGCCGGCAGTCCGACCCGGACGTCGTCGTGGTCGGCGCCGGACTCGCGGGCCTGACCGCCGCCCGCGTGCTGACCGGCCACGGACTGACCGTCCACGTCCTGGAGGCCACGGACCGCATCGGCGGCCGGATGGCCACCCGCGAACTGGACGGCTTCCGGCTCGACCACGGCAGCCAGCTGCTCAACACCGCCTACCCCGAACTGCGCCGCGTCCTCGACCTGGACCGCCTCGAACTGCGCCCGCTCGCGCCCGGCGTACTCGTGCACAGCGGCGGCCGCCGGTACCGCGCCGGGGACCCGCAACTGACCACCGCCCGGCAGGCCACCACCCGCGCACCGCTGGGCAGTCCGCTGGACAAGGCCCGGCTGGGCAGCTGGCTCGGGCGGCTGGCCGCCACCCCGGCCGGCCGGCTCCAGGCCCGGCCGGAGACCACCGCCGCCCGTGCGCTCGCGGAACGCGGCCTCGCCCCGCGCACCGTCGACGGCTTCCTGCGGCCGCTGCTCGCCGCCCTGCTCAGCGACCCGGCCCTGGGCACCTCCAGCCGGATCGCCGACCTGGTGCTGCGCAGCTACGCGCGCGGCCGGCTCTGTCTGCCCGCCGGCGGGATCGCGGCCGTGCCGGCCCAGCTGGCAGCCGGCCTGCCCGCCGGGACCGTACGCACCGGGGTGCAGGTCACCTCGATCGCGGCCGACGGCGTGGAGACCGCCGGGCACGGCCGGATCGGTGCCCAGGCCGTGGTGGTGGCGACCGGTGCGCGGTCCGCCGCCGGACTGCTGCCGGGCCTGCGGCTGCCCGGCTTCCACCCCGTCACGACCTTCTACCACGCGGCCGACCGGGCACCGATCGGCGAGGCCGTCCTGCTGCTGGACGGCGACCTGCCGGGCGGGCAGCCGCCACTGGTCTCGCACTCGGTGGTGCTCAGCGAGCTGCACCCCTCGTACGCCCCGGCCGGCCAGGCACTGGTCGCCACCACGGTGCTCGGGCGGCGTTCCTTCGACGCCGGCGGGCCGGCCGCGCTCGAACCGGCGGTGCGTACGCGGCTGGCGGAGCTGTACGGCGCGCCGACCCGGGGCTGGCAGTTCCTCAGCGTGCGCCACGTCCCCGACGCGGTGCCGGCCATGCCGCCGCCGCACAACAGCCGGCGCCCGGTGCGGCTGCTGGCCGGGCTGTACGTCTGCGGGGACCACCGGGACACCAGCACCGCCCAGGGCGCGCTGGTCTCGGGCCGGCGGGCGGCACAGGCCGTCGTGCGCGACCTCGGGCTGCCGTCCGGCGCCCGGGAGGCCGAGGCGGCCGCCTGACGCCGGACGCTCGCGGGCTCCTCGTGGGGGCGGGCGTGCGGGCCCCTCCCGGGGCGCCGCGAGGTCGCCGTCGGAAGGGCCCGCGGGCTCGTCGCAGAGGCGCCCGGGGCGCGGCCCGTGAGGGCGTGAACACGCGGACCGGCTGCCGCGACGGTGACCGAACGCGTGCCAGTATGCCGATATGACCGCTATTCGGAGGGTTTCCGTCCCCCGCCAGGGGCCGGCCGCCCGGTGAGCGCCGACTTCCAGGTCGAGCCGCTCTCCCTCGTCCTCATCCCGGCCGCCGCGGTGGCCGCACCGCTGATCGCCGACCGGCTGCTGCGGTGGATCGCCGTCCCCACCGTGGTGTTCGAGATCCTGCTCGGCGTACTGATCGGCCCGGACGGCCTGGCCTGGGTACACGTCGACGGCCTGGTCGACGCGATCTCCCAGTTCGGCCTGGCCATGCTGATGTTCCTGGCCGGGTACGAGATCGACTTCGCCAAGCTGCGCGGCGGCCCGCTCAAACGGGCGGGCGCCGCGTGGCTGGTGACCGTGGTGGTGGCACTGGGCATCGGTTCGCTGGCCAACCACGTCCCGCTGGACGGCACCTTCGCCGGGCTCGCGCTCACCACCACCGCGCTCGGCACCATCCTGCCGATCCTGCGGGACGCGGGGGAACTGCCGACCCCCTTCGGCTCGCTGGTGATGGCCACCGGCGCGGTCGGCGAGTTCGCGCCGATCATCGCGATCGCCGTCCTGCTCAGCGGCAACGCCCCGGCCAGGAGTGCGCTGATCCTCGGCGTGTTCGCGGTCATCACGGCGGTCGCCGTGGCCTGTGCCCGGCGGCCCCGGCCCGGCTGGATGACCAGGCTGATGCGCCGGACCCTGCGCACCTCCGGCCAGTTCGCCATCCGCACCGTGATCCTGGTGCTGGGCACGATGGTGGCCGCCGCGCTCCGGCTCGACCTCGACATGCTGCTCGGCGCGTTCACCGCGGGGATCGTCGCCCACCTGCTGCTCTCCGGTGTGCCCGAGGCCGAGGAGGAGGTGATCGAGGCCAAGCTGGAGGCCATCGGCTTCGGCTTCCTCGTCCCGGTGTTCTTCGTGGCCAGCGGGATGAAGTTCGACCTGGACGCGCTGCTGGGCGACCCCGGCACCCTGCTGCTCGTGCCGGGTTTCCTGCTGCTGTTCCTCGCGGTGCGCGGGACGCCCGCCGCGTTCCTCGCCCCGGCCGGGCTCGGCCGGCGCGACCGGGGCGCGCTCGGCCTCTACGCCGCGACGGCGCTGCCGCTGGTCGTGGTGATCACCACGATCGAGGTGGACGCCGGACACCTGCCCTCGTCCACCGCGGCGGCGCTGGTCGGCGCGGGCATGCTCTCGGTGCTGCTCTTCCCGCTGCTGGCGCAGCGGCTGCGCGGCGACGTCCGCCCGCCGGCCGCCGAGGGCGACCGGCCGCGGGTGAACGCCGAGAGCTGGTAGTCGTCCGTCGGACCGCCGCGCCCGCCTCAGATCACCCCCGCCTGGCGGGCCGTCTCCTCGAAGGCGCGGGCCACCGGGCTGCCCCGGTACGGGGTCAGCCGGCGGTGGAAGTCCCGCACGTACTCCAGCGAGCGGGCCGAGCGCATCTCGCCGGCCGCCCGCAGGGCGTCGGTGGCCATGGTGCACGCCTCGTCGAGGTCGCCCATGCCGAGCCGGGCGGTGGCCAGGACCAGCCGGCAGAAGATCCGGCTCCGGGCGTAGGCGGGCGAGCGCAGCCGCAGCGACTTCTCGGCGTGCTGGGCGGACGTCCGCCACTGCTGGAGGTCCCGGTAGCAGTGGGCGAACTCGTCGGAGAGCTGAGCCTCGTCGAAGTAGCGTGCCCAGGAGGGCAGTTCGTCACCGCCCCGGGCCGCGGCCAGCGACCGTTCGGAGCGGACCAGCGCGGTGGTGCAGGCCCGGACGTCGCCGAGCAGGCCGTGCCCGCGCGCCTCGGCGGCGTGCAGCAGCGCCTGCACGGTGGCCGGCACCGCGGTGCCGACGCCCTGCTGGGCGACCCGGGCCAGCTGGACGGCCTCCCGGCCGTGGCCGAGGTGCACCGCCTGCTGGCTCATCGTCACCAGGACGTAGCCGCCGAGCGGGCGGTCCCCCGCGGCCTGGGAGAGCCGCAGCGCCTGGACGAAGTAGCGCTGGGCCAGGCCGTGCGCGGCGATGTCGAAGGACGTCCAGCCGGCCAGCCTGGTCAGGTCGGCGACGGCGCCGAACAGCGCCCGGCCGATCTGCTCGCCGTAGCGGCCGCGCAGCATCGGCTCGGCCTCGCTCTCCAGGTAGCGGACCAGCGCCTGGCGGGCGTGGCCGCCGCCGTAGGCGTGGTCCAGGGCGCGGAAGAGGTCCCCGACGGCGCGGATGGCGGCGATGTCGCCGCGGCCGACCCGCAGCGCCGGGCGCTGTTCGCGGGCCGGGTCGGTGTACGGCGGCTCGACGGCGACGGGCGGGCGGCGGCTCTGGGTCGGCACCCGGCCGAGCGCGGTCGACGCCTGGCCGGCGGCCGAGGCCGCGGCTGGAGCCGGCGGCCGGGGCGAGGGCGCACCGGAGGGCCCGGACGCCGATCCGCGCGCCGGGGGTGCGGCGGACGCGCCCGGCTCGATGGCGGGCGGCGCGCCGGGCGCGTCCGGCCGGGGCAGGGTGGAGCCGTCCCGGGCGACGCGTTCGTCGGTCCGGCCGATCAGCCAGTCCCGGCTGGGGACGACCAGCCCGGCCGGGGTGAAGGCGATCCGGCGCAGCTCGGACTGCGGGCCGTTGTCCTTGCGCCACATGCTCGCCACGATGTCCACCGCCTCCTGCGGCGTCTCGGCGAACTCCAGGCCGGCGTAGACCGGCGCGCAGGCGTCCAGGCCTAGGTCCTGGGCGGTGAGGCGGCGGCCGAGCCGGCGGGTGAAGACCTCGGCGATCAGCGCCGGGGTGGCGCCGCGCGGCTGCTGGCCGCGGAGCCAGCGGGTGACGGAGGTCTTGTCGTACCGCAGGTCGAGGCCGTGCTCCAGGCCGAGCTGGTCGACCCGGCGGGCGAGGCCGGCGTGCGAGAAGCCGGCCTCCTCGATCAGCGCGGCCAGCTGGCCGTTCTGCGGGCCCGGGCCGGAGTGGCCGGCCGTCGGCGGGGACGGCACGGGCGCGGCGGGTGCGGCGGGCGCGGGCGGAGCCGGCGCCGCGGAGCCGTCCGGGACGGAGTCGTCCGGGGCGGCGGGGCCCTGGTGCCGTTCGGGCGTGACGGACGTGATCTGCACGGGCACTCGCAACTCGTCGGCGGTCGGGGCGTCGGGGGCGTCCGGAAGGGCCCGGCCGACCGGATCCCTGTGCTGGTCGAGCGGGTCGAGCGGTCCGTACGCCGGGCTGTCGGTTGCAGGCCGTTGGGGCATAGTCAGTCAACACCTCTCGGACGCCGCACCGGCTCCACCAGCACTTCGGCTGCCCGTGGCGGCGCCCCCTGTCGGGAATCGGCGCGAATGTAGCGAGCATTCGGGCGCTATGGGTGGTTCTGGCCGAGCAATCCTCCGAACGGGTGAACCATCGGCGCCCATTGTGGGGAAGCCCGGACAAGATGGGTTTGGCTCCGGGTGGCTGAACCGCCGATCGGCCGTCGTAGTGCCGACCACCACAGTTCACCGGCCTGCTGTAGGCCACCACCACATAGGAGCCGGGCCGCCGGATTCCTACCGTTCTCGGCCATGGACACCACTTCAGCCCGCCCGCTCGACGGCCGTACGGCCCTGGTCACCGGGGCCGCCTCGGGCATCGGCCGGGCCTGCGCGGAGGCGTTCGCCGAGGCCGGCGCCCGGGTCTACGTCGTCGACCTCGCGGCCGCCCCGGCCCGGGAGGTCGCCGAGCGGATCGGCGGCGTCGCCCACGTCGCCGACCTCTCGGACCCGGAGGCGGTCGAGGGCCTGCCGGACGACGCCGACATCGTGGTCAACAACGCCGGCCTCCAGCACGTCGCGCCCGTGCACGAGTTCCCGCTCGAACGCTTCACCCTGATCCAGCGGGTCATGGTCGAGGCCCCGTTCCGCATCCTGCGCCGCACCCTGCCACACATGTACGAGCAGGACTGGGGGCGGGTGGTCAACATCTCCTCCGTCCACGGCCTGCGCGCCAGCGCGTTCAAGTCGGCCTACGTGACCGCCAAGCACGCGCTGGAGGGGCTGAGCAAGACGGTCGCCCTGGAGGGCGCGCCGTACGGCGTCACCAGCAACTGCATCAACCCCGGCTACGTCCGCACCCCACTGGTCGAGCGGCAGATCGCCGGCCAGGCGCTGGCGCACGGCATCCGCGAGGACGAGGTGGTGGAGCAGATCATGCTCGACCGCACCGCCGTCAAGCGGCTGATCGAGCCCGACGAGGTGGCCCAGCTCGCCGTCTGGCTCTGCTCCCCGCACGCCTCCTACATCACCGGCGCCAGCCTCCCCGTCGACGGCGGCTGGACCGCGCACTGACCCTCCCCCTCCCGTCCCCCGTCCCCCGTCCCCCGTCCCCCGTCCCCCGTCCGAGAGGCTCGACCCCCATAGCCAGTTCTCCCACCGCCGCCAGACCGGGCTCACCACTGTGGAAGGTGGTCGGTGCCAGCCTGATCGGCACCACCATCGAGTGGTACGACTACTTCCTGTACGGCACGGCCGCCGCACTGGTCTTCGGCAAGGTGTTCTTCCCGGCGAGCGATCCGCTGACCGGAACGCTGCTCTCCTTCCTCACCTACGCGATCGGGTTCGCCGCCCGGCCGCTCGGCGCACTGGTCTTCGGGCACTTCGGCGACCGGGTCGGCCGCAAGAAGCTGCTGGTCGTGAGCCTGCTGCTGATGGGCGGCTCGACCACGCTGATCGGGCTGCTGCCGACGTACCACCAGGTCGGCGTGGCGGCGCCGGTGCTGCTGACCCTGCTGCGACTGGTGCAGGGCTTCGCGCTCGGCGGCGAGTGGGGCGGCGCGGTGCTGCTGGTCTCGGAGCACGGCGACCAGCGGCGGCGCGGGTTCTGGGCGTCCTGGCCGCAGGGCGGCGCGCCGGCCGGGAACCTGCTGGCGGCGGGCGTGCTGTCGCTGCTGACGACCGTGCAGTCCGATGCGACCTTTCTCGCCTGGGGCTGGCGGGTGCCGTTCCTGCTCTCCGCGCTGCTGGTCGCGGTCGGGATGTGGATCCGGCTGGCGGTGGACGAGTCCCCGCTGTTCAAGGAGGCGCTGGCCCGGGCCGAGGCGCGCAAGGCCTCGCAGCGGCAGCCCGAGCAGCCGCCGCTGGTCGCGGTGATGCGCCACCACTGGCGGGAGGTGCTGGTGGCGATGGGCGCGCGAATGGCGGAGAACATCTCGTACTACGTGATGACCACGTTCGTCCTGGCGTACGCCGTGACACAGGTGCACCTGCCCAAGCAGACCGCGCTGAACGCGGTACTGATCGCCTCCGCGGTCCAGTTCGCCCTGATCCCGCTCTTCGGGGCGCTCTCCGACCGGGTCGGCCGCAAACCGGTGTACCTGGCCGGAGCGGTGGGCGTCGGGATCTGGGCGTTCGTCTTCTTCGGGCTGGTGGACACGCGGTCGTTCGGCTCGCTGGTGCTGGCGGTGACCGTCGGACTGGTCTTCCACAGCGCCATGTACGCACCGCAGGCCGCCTTCTTCTCCGAGCTGTTCGCCACCCGGATGCGGTACTCGGGCGCGTCGATCGGCGCCCAGTTCGCCTCGGTGGCGGCCGGCGCGCCCGCGCCGCTCATCGCCACCGCGCTGCTGAAGGACTACGGCAGCTCCACCCCGATCGCGGTGTACGTGGCGATCGCGGCGGCGATCACCGTCCTCGCGGTGGTCTGCGGCCGGGAGACCCGGGGCAGCGACCTGGCGGAGACCGAGCCGGCCGCACCGGGAGCCGAACCGGGATCCGCTCCCGGGGCCGCGGTGGCCGGGGAGCCCGCGACCGCCTGACACCCCGTTCGACGGCCGGCGCTCCTGACCGCACGAGCGCCGGCCCGCCACGGGCACCGGGGCTGAACAGCTACGATCGCGCTTCCGTCCCTGGGGCCTGTGACCCACTGCCGATTGGCGGCCGTACCGTGAACGACCCCCTCCCCCACACCGGCTCGGCGCCCGCGCTGCGGCGGCTGCTCGACCTGCTCGCCTCCGGCGCCGCCACCGAGGACTTCGCCGACGTGCTGGCCGACGCCCGCCGCCGGGGAGCGCCGGGCGCCGTGCTGAGCGAGATCGACGACGCCACCTGGCAGGCGCTGCGGGTGCACCGGACGCTGCGTCAGCACCGCCGACGCGAGGCCGAGCTGACGGCCCTTTTCGACACCGCCGGGGACCTCGCCGCCTCCCGGGACCTCGACACCGTGCTCCAGGCGATCGTCCGCCGGGCCCGGATGCTCCTCGGCACCGACACCGCCTACCTGACCCTCCCGGACGAGGCCGCCGGCGACACCTACATGCGGGTGACCGACGGCTCGGTGTCCGTGCTCTTCCAGACCCTGCGGCTCAGCCTCGGCGACGGCCTCGGCGGCCTGGTCGCCCAGACCGCCCGCCCGTACGCCACCCCCGACTACCGGACCGACGAGCGCTTCCACCACACCGGCACGATCGACGCCGGGGTGCTCGACGAGGGGCTGGTGGCGATCATCGGGGTGCCGCTGCTGCTCGGCGGGCAGGTGATCGGCGTCCTGTTCGCCGCCGACCGCTCGCCGCGCGCCTTCTCCCCCGACGAGGTCGCACTGCTCTGCACCCTGGCGGCGCACGCCGCGATCGCCCTGGACACCGCCAAGTCACTGGCCGACACCCGGGCCGCGCTCGCCGAACTGAACACCGCCAACGAGCTGGTCCGGGCCCACGCCGCCGCCGTCCAGCGCGCCGAGCAGGGCCACGACCGGCTCACCGACCTGGTGCTGCGCGGCGCCGAGGTGCCGGACGTGGCCGCCGCGGTGGCCGCCCTGCTGGGCGGCGAGATAGCCGTGCTGGACACCGGCGGTGAACCGCTGGCGGGCCGGGCCGCGCCCGCCGAGGGGCTGGCCGAGGCGGTGGCCGCGTCCCGCTCCGAGGGCCGGTCGGTGCGGCACGGCGACGCCTGGGTCTGCGCGGTGCTGGCCGGGCAGGAGCCGCTGGGCACCCTGGTGCTGCGCGGCCGGCCCGGCCTGGACGACGCCGACCGGCGGTTGTTCGAGCGGGCCGGCGTGGTCACCGCGCTGCTCCTGCTGCTGCGCCGCTCGGTCGCCGAGACCGAGAACCGGGTCCGCGGCGAGCTGCTCGCCGACCTGCTCACCGCCCCCGACCGCGACCCGGCCGGGCTGACCGCGCGCGGGCGCCGGCTCGGCGTGGACCTCGGCCGCCCGCACCTGGTGCTGGTCGCCGAGCCCGCCGGCGCCCCCGGCACCGCCGCCACCGACCGCAGCCGGCTGGCGGGCGCCGCCGGGCGGTACCTGTTCGGATCGCGCGGCATCAGCGCGGAGCACGGCGAGGCCGTCGTCCTGCTGCTCCCGGACGACGGCTCGGCGGGCGCCCCCCAGGAGGCGGCCGAGCGGGCCGCCCAGCGGCTCGCCCGGCTGGCCGGGTTCCCGGTCACCGTGGGCGCGGGCCGGCCCGCCGCCGGCCCGGTGGCGCTCGCCGCCTCGTACGCCGAAGGCCTGCGCTGCGTCCGGGCGCTGCGGGTGCTCGGACGGGCCGGGGACGGCGCCTCGGCCCGGGCACTCGGCTTCCTCGGGGTCCTGCTCGGGGACGGCCACGACGTGGACGGCTTCGTCGGCGCGACGCTCGGCCCGCTGCTGGACTACGACGCCCGGCGCGGCACCGAACTGGTCCGGACGCTGCGCGCCTACTTCGACTGCGGCGGCAGCCTGACCCGGGCCAAGGACGAGCTGCACGTCCACGTGAACACGGTGGTGCAGCGGCTGGACCGGGTCGAGGTGCTGCTCGGCCGCGACTGGAACCACCCCGAGCGCTCGCTGGAGCTCCAGCTGGCGCTGCGCCTCCAACTGCTCGCGGGCGCCTGAGCGGACCGCCGGACCCGGGCCGCCCTCGGACACCTGAACGACCGGTCACGGCCGGGGCGTACAGTGGCGAGGTTGGTCTCGAACGCCTGGCAAGGAGCAGCAGCAGTGAGCGAGCGAACCATCGAGAGGTCCGCGCTGCGCGACGTGACCGCCGAGCACGGTGAGGTGGGCGCATGAGCGCGAACGTGCGGTTCGTGCGGATGGGCATGGGCGAGGGCGCCGTCCCCTACCAGGAGGCCTGGGCCGAGCAGCAGCGGCTGCACGCGCTGCGGGTCGCGGACGAGATCCCCGACACCGTGCTGCTGCTGGAGCACCCGCCCGTCTACACGATGGGCCGGCGCACCAACCCGGCCGACCTGCCGCTGGACGGCACCCCGGTGGTCGAGGTCAACCGGGGCGGCGAGATCACCTGGCACGGCCCCGGCCAGCTGGTCGGCTACCCGATCGTGAAGCTCCCCGAGCCGATGGACGTCGTCGCGTACGTGCGCCGGCTGGAGGAGTCGCTGATCCGGGCCTGCGGCGACTTCGGCGTGGAGACCACCCGGGTCGAGGGCCGCAGCGGGGTCTGGGTGCTGGGCGAGGCCATCCCGGACGCGGTGGTGGACCCGTCGCAGGTGGTCGACCTCGGCAAGCTGACCCTGCGGATGGGCCTGCCGCTGGGCATCGACCCGCGGCTCGCCGGGCCGGAGTACGCGCCGTCCAACGCGGGGCAGCGCGGCGACGACCGCAAGCTCGCCGCGATCGGCGTGCGCGTCTCGCGCGGGGTGACCATGCACGGCTTCGCGCTGAACTGCAATCCCGACATGACCTGGTTCGACCGGATCGTGCCGTGCGGCATCCGGGACGCGGGCGTCGCCTCGCTCTCCGGCGAGCTCGGCCGGGAGTTCCCGGTCGGCGAGGCGCTGGACGCGGTCGAGAAGCACCTGGCGGACGTGTTCGCCGCACTGCCGGAACCGGCACTCAGCCGCTGACCGGCAGGGCCCGGGCCGTCCGCCCGGGCCCTGTCCGGGGCCGTCCGCCCGGCCGTTCCGGGCAATCCCCCGGAACGCCCGGGGAATCTACCCGCCGGTAGCGATGTTGCCCTGCGATTGCGGGCTGCAGGCCCGGCGAAAGCCGTACAAGCACAGGCGTACCCTGGGGGTACCCCGTCTAGTTCTAGGAGTCGCACGTGTCCGCTGTCGCACCCGACGGCAGGAAGCTGCTCCGCCTGGAGGTCCGCAACAGCGAGACCCCCATCGAGCGGAAGCCCGAGTGGATCAAGACCCGCGCGAAGATGGGCCCGGAGTACAACGCCCTCCAGTCGCTGGTGAAGAAGGAGGGGCTGCACACGGTCTGCCAGGAGGCCGGCTGCCCCAACATCTTCGAGTGCTGGGAGGACCGCGAGGCGACCTTCCTCATCGGCGGTGACCAGTGCACCCGCCGCTGCGACTTCTGTCAGATCGACACCGGCAAGCCCGCCGAGTTCGACCGCGACGAGCCGCGCCGCGTTGCCGAGTCCATCGTGACCATGGACCTCAACTACGCCACCATCACCGGCGTCGCCCGCGACGACCTGGAGGACGGCGGCGCCTGGCTGTACGCCGAGACGGTGCGCCAGGTGCACGAGATGACGGCCGCGCGCGAGGCCGGGCGCACCGGCGTCGAGCTGCTGATCCCCGACTTCAACGCGGTGCCCGAGCAGCTGGCCGAGGTCTTCTCGTCCCGCCCCGAGGTGCTGGCGCACAACGTCGAGACGGTTCCGCGGATCTTCAAGCGGATCCGGCCCGCGTTCCGCTACGAGCGCTCGCTGGACGTCATCACCCAGGCCCGCGCGGCCGGGCTGGTCACCAAGTCCAACCTGATCCTGGGCATGGGCGAGACCCGCGAGGAGGTCAGCCAGGCGCTGGCCGACCTGGTCGGCGCCGGCTGCGAGCTGATCACCATCACCCAGTACCTGCGCCCGTCGCTGCGCCACCACCCGGTGGAGCGCTGGGTGAAGCCGCACGAGTTCGTCGAGCTCCAGCAGGAGGCCGAGGAGCTGGGCTTCGCCGGCGTCATGTCCGGCCCGCTGGTGCGCTCCTCGTACCGCGCCGGGCGGCTCTACCGGCAGGCCCTGGAGCGCCGCGAGCAGGCGGCGGTCTGACCGGACCGGCGACTTCAGGCCACCGAAGGGCGGAGCCGAGGCTCCGCCCTTCGGGTTCTTCGGGTTCATCCTGCTTTGACTGGCAGGTCACGGACTGGTAACACGGGGTGGTGATGATGAGACCGTTCGAATCATTTCCGCCACGAGGGGAGCTGTTCGACATGCAGGTCGGCATCCGGTCCGTGGGCACCGCGCTGCGGCTGGCCGAGAGCGTATTGCTGGCGGGCGGCCAGCGCCAGGCCCGGCGCAACGCCTGGGCGGCGGTCTGCGAGAACCGCCGGTACGCGGCGGACCGCGAGCGCGACACGCGCCCCGGCAGCCCGGCAGCCGGGGCGGCACACCGGTAGCGGCGCCCGCCCGGCAGGCCGCGCACCGCCCGCCGGGTGCCCGGTGTTCGTACCCGTACGCAACCGCGCGGGTTCACCCGGGTCACGGTTCGGGGCGAACGGGCACCCGGGCTTGGATATCCCGTACCCACGGCACGTACCATGAGCGTTATGGCGAGGGAAACATCCGAAAACCCCGGGCGGCTGAAGCAGATCCGCCTGGCGTACACCATGACCAAGAAGGTCGACACCAAGATCGGCCTGATCATCGCCGGCGTCGGCCTGCTGACCTTCGGCGTGTTCCTCGCCATCGGCTTCGCAATCGACCACCCCATCTACCTGGGCATCCTGGGCTTCATCGTGGCCTTCCTGGCCATGGCGATCGTCTTCGGGCGCCGGGCCGAGCGCGCAGCGTTCGGGCAGATGGAGGGGCAGCCGGGAGCCGTGGCGGCGGTGCTCAACAACATCCGGCGAGGCTGGAGCGCGAGCCCCACCCCGGTGGCGGTGACCCGCAACCAGGACGCGGTCTACCGCGCCGTGGGCCGGGCCGGCATCGCGCTGATCGGCGAGGGCAACCCGAACAGGGTGCGTCAGCTGCTGGCCTCGGAGAAGAGGAAGATGGCCCGGGTCGTCGGTGACGTCCCGGTGCACGACATCGTGGTGGGCGACGGCGAGGGCGAGATCCCGCTCAAGAAGCTGCAGATCCACCTGATGCGTCTGCCGCGCGCCATCACCCCGGCCCAGGTCACCGAGACCAACGACCGGCTGCGCGCACTGGGCGACCTGCTCTCCAAGGCGCCGATCCCCAAGGGCCCGATGCCCAAGGGTGCCCGGATGCCCAAGGGCGGCCAGGCCCGCTGATCCACCCCTCCCCATTCGTACGAAACGGCCCCGCCGCGGAAGTTCCGCGGCGGGGCCGTTCGACGTTTGCAGGGGCCTTGCGGGGGGCGGGGCCTTCACGACCTCACCGTCGGGCCTCCAGGACCTCACCGCCGGGCCTCCACGGCCTCCACGGCGCTCGACCGCCGAGGGGCGCGTTCAGGGGCCGCCCTCCGGCGTCAGATGCGGACCTCGGCGGTGCCGACCGCCTTGTCGTGTAGCCCGCGGGAGTCACGGTCCCAGACCAGGGCCGGCACCAGCAGGCAGAGCAGCAGCGTGCGCAGCAGCACCTGCGGGATGGTCGCGCGGCTGCCGTCCAGGCGCACCACCCGCAGGCCGAACAGCCGCTTGCCGACGGTCGTCCCCGTGGTGGCGAGCAGCAGCACGGTGACGGTGAAGAAGAGCGGGGTGGTCCACATGTTGGCCGAGCCCGGGGAGCCCTTGGCGATCAGCCCGAAGGCGACCAGGGAGACGAGCCAGCCGTCGACGAACAGTGCGCCCAGCCGGCGGCCCGGGCCGGCGATCGAGCCGGGGCCCTCCTGCGGCAGCCCGAGGCGCTCACCGCGGTAGCCGAAGTCGGTGCCCATCTTCTCGGCGGCCGCCTTCGGGCCGTCGATCCACGATCCCAACGCTTCTCTGGTGTCCACGAATCCACACTAACCGGGCGGACGGTCCGGACCTGCACCGCCTCCCCCGGAGGGTGAATCGCGTCTCCGGGCGGTTTCCAAGTGGTCCAGACCACTTGGGAGGCCCGCCCCGGGAGGGCGAAGCGTTTTGTCCCGGAGCGTACGACTTTGCCGCCCGTTCAACACGGCCGGTTAACATTCAGGAAACGACCGGGTCACCGGTTGGAAACGGGCCATTCCTAGGGTGAGCCCATTCGCACGCCGAGGAGGATGGATGTTCAACAACGCCGCCGAAGTGAAGCAGTTCATTCAGGACAACGATGTGAAGTTCATCGACGTCCGGTTCTGCGATCTGCCGGGCGTCATGCAGCACTTCTCCGTGCCCGCGGCCACCTTCGACCCGTCCGAGATCCTGATGTTCGACGGCTCGTCGATCCGCGGCTTCCAGGCCATCCACGAGTCCGACATGGCACTCGTCCCGGACCTGGCCACGGCCCGG
Organism: Kitasatospora sp. NPDC056181; assembly: GCF_042266225.1. Lineage (NCBI taxonomy): Bacteria > Bacillati > Actinomycetota > Actinomycetes > Kitasatosporales > Streptomycetaceae > Kitasatospora > Kitasatospora sp. NPDC056181. Next base: position 17,414 of record NZ_JBHJUK010000093.1, on the reverse strand, counting down.
CTCGACCCGTTCCGCACCGAGAAGCACCTCAACATCAACTTCTTCATCCAGGACCCGGTCACCGGCGAGGCCTACAGCCGCGACCCGCGCAACGTCGCCAAGAAGGCGGAGGCCTACCTCGCCTCCTCCGGCATCGCCGACACCGCGTACTTCGGCCCCGAGGCCGAGTTCTACGTCTTCGACTCGGTCCGCTTCGACACCAGCGCCAACGCCTCGTACTACCACATCGACTCCGAGGCGGGCGCCTGGAACACCGGCTCCGCCGAGGGCGACGTCCGCGGCTACAAGGTCAAGTACAAGGGCGGCTACTTCCCGATCCCGCCGGTCGACCACTTCGCCGACCTGCGCGCCGAGATGTCCCTGGAACTGGCCGCGGCCGGCCTCGAGGTCGAGCGCCAGCACCACGAGGTCGGCACCGCCGGCCAGGCGGAGATCAACTACAAGTTCAACACCCTGCTGCACGCCGCCGACGACCTGATGCTGTTCAAGTACATCATCAAGAACGTCGCCTGGCGCAACGGCAAGACCGCCACCTTCATGCCGAAGCCGATCTTCGGCGACAACGGCTCGGGCATGCACGTCCACCAGTCGCTGTGGACCGAGGGCTCGCCGCTCTTCTACGACGAGCAGGGCTACGCCGGGCTCTCCGACACCGCCCGCTACTACATCGGCGGGCTGCTCAAGCACGCCCCGTCGCTGCTGGCCTTCACCAACCCGTCGGTGAACTCCTACCACCGGCTGGTCCCGGGCTTCGAGGCGCCGGTCAACCTGGTGTACTCGCAGCGCAACCGCTCGGCCGCGATCCGCATCCCGATCACCGGCTCCAACGCCAAGGCCAAGCGCATCGAGTTCCGCGCGCCGGACCCTGCGTCCAACCCGTACCTGGCCTTCGCCGCGATGCTGATGGCCGGCCTCGACGGCATCAAGAACAAGATCGAGCCGCTGGAGCCGGTCGACAAGGACCTCTACGAGCTGGCCCCGGAGGAGCACGCCAACGTCCCCCAGGTGCCGTCCTCGCTGCCGGCCGTCCTGGAGGCCCTGGAGGCCGACCACGAGTACCTGCTCGCGGGCAACGTCTTCACGCCCGACCTGATCGAGACCTGGATCGACTTCAAGCGGACCCACGAGATCGCCCCGATCGCCCTGCGTCCGCACCCGCACGAGTTCGAGCTCTACTACGACCTGTAGGAGCCCCTCCGACCTGCGGGAACAACCCGACCGGCGCACCCGCTCCGGTCACCGGTCCTGCACGCCAAGCAGCGATCACCATATACTTCTGCGGCTCGACGGCCTCCGGGTCGTCGGGCCGCAGAAGTACACGGGGGCGTGATGGAACTGCGGGACATCGAGATCTTCCTGGTGCTGGCCGAGGAGTTGCACTTCGGCCGGACCGCCGAGCGGCTCCGGGTCTCCCAGGCCCGGGTCAGCCAGGCGATCAAGAAACAGGAGCGGCGCATCGGCGCCGCGCTGTTCGAGCGCACCAGCCGCACCGTGCGCCTGACCGACGTCGGACGCCAGCTGCGCGACGACCTGCAGCCGGTCTACGCGGGCCTGCACGAGTCCCTGGAACGAGCCCGGCTCGCCGCCCGCGGCGTCACCGGCCGGCTCCGCGTCGGCATGATGCCGTTCAACGTCGTCGACCTGCACTTCTACTGGAGGGAGTTCCGCTCCCGGTGCCCGCAGTGGGAGCTGGAGGTCCGCCAGCTGAACTACATCGATCCGTTCGGCCGGCTCCGTGACGGCGACCTGGACGTCCTGGTCGTCTGGCTGCCCGTGAAGGAACCCGACTTCACCGTCGGCCCGGTCCTGTTGACGGACCCCCGGATCCTCGGCGTGTCCGCCGACCACGAGCTCGCCCGGCGCACGTCGGTGCGACTGGAGATGTTCGCCGACTTCCCGCACCCCATGCCACCCGCCATGCCGGACTACTGGGAGGACGGCTACCTGCCCTTCCACTCGCCCCGGGGCCGGACGATCGAACGCGGTCGGCCCGTGACCGACGCGGAGGACCTGATCAACCGGGTCGGCATGGGCGAGATCATCCACGGCTTCCCCAGCCACGTCACCCGGCACTGGGGCATGCCGAACGTCCGCTGGATACCCGTCCCGGACCTGACGACGCTCTCCTACGCCCTGGTCTGGCGGACCGACGCCGAGAACGAGCCGATCCGCGCGCTCGCCGACACCGTGCGCGAACTCGGTACGTTCCGGTTCTGACGCGCCGTCACATTGCGGAGCCGAGGACGCCGCTGCCGCCGCGAGGTGAGGATGCCGTCGCCGGCGAGGTGGCGATCGGCTGCCGCGGAGTGCCCGCCCCGCCGCCCGACGGCGGAGCCGCGCGGTGTGCGTCGAGGCCGCCGACCGCACGGAGCCGTTCGGCCGTCCCGACCGGAGTGCGGCTCATCCGCCAGGCCGGGAAGTCCTCCCCGTCGCGTCGTTCCACCACCGCTCCCGCACAGCGATAACGGTCGGGTTATCGATCGACGCACGAAGCCTGCGTTGATCCGGACACGGCTCCCGAGGGAGGCTTGAGGCACCCGGGCGGGGGGCTCGTCGAGGGCCTCGGTTCCAACCCGCCGCCCCCGCCCTCTCCATGATGTCCCGCTCGTCAGGCGTGGCTTTGCGCTGCCCTGTTCCGGAGAACCAGTCACGACGCCACTGCCTGACACGGGCTCACCCGGTCACCGGCACCAGGAGTCAGACAGACGTGCGAGACAGGTTCGACATGACCGTGACGTACGCGATGCACAACGCCTTGCGAAGGGAGTTGCACCACCTTGCCCGAGCCGCCACCCGCGCCCACCCCGATCCCCGGAACGTCCTGCGCAGCGCCGCGGGCTGGGAGCTGTTCCGGAGCGCTCTGCACGCCCACCACACCGCCGAGGACGACGCCCTGTGGCCCTCGCTGCGCCAGGCCCTGGACGGCCGCCCCTTCTCCCTGGTGCGGCTGGAGGCGATCGAGGCCGAGCACGCCTCGCTCGCCCTCCTGATCGAGGCGATCGACCAGGCGCTGGCCGGCCCCGATCTCGGGATCGACCTGTTCGGCGAGCTCGTCGGCTCGCTGGTCACCGGTCTGCGCGGACACCTCCGCCACGAGGAGGAAGCCGTCTTCCCGCTGGTCCAGATCATCCTGGGCAAGGAGCAGTGGGAGCACTTCGGGCGCGTCCACGCCCAGCGGATCGGGGCCGACGCGGCACGGATCCTGCCCTGGCTCCTGGACGGCGTCACCGGGCGGACCGTGGCCGCCGTTCTGACGCAGCTCCTGCCCGAGTCGGCGCACCACGCGTACGCGCACCAGTGGCAGCCCGCCTACGCGGTGCTCGACCGGTGGGGTACCCGGGGCGCCCTGACCGTCACCCCGCCCTGAGCCCCGCCCTCCCCCGATGCCCTCCGCCGATGACCTCCGCCGTTCTCGGCGGGTTGGCGTCCCTTCCTCTCCCGCGGTCCACGGGCGGGTCCCTGCCCGCGGACCGGTTCCCGCACAGCCCATCCCACACAAGGAGTTCCCTCATGACCATCGTCGAGCCCGTCCAGGGCACCGACGCCGGCCACGTGCCGACGCTCGGGCCCGGTCTACCGGCCGTCGTCCCGCTACGACGATGGCTCGCCCTGGCGGCGGTGGCCGTCGGCACCTTCGCCATGGTGACCGCCGAGCAGTTGCCGATGGGGCTGCTCACTCCGATCGGCGGCTCCTTCGACGTCTCCGAGGGGACGGCGGGCCTGATGGTGACCGTGCCCGGTCTCGTCGCGTCCGCCACCGCGCCGCTGCTGCCCGTGCTGATCCGGCGCGGTGACCGGCGTACGGTCCTGATCGTCCTGCTGGGCCTGATGGCCGGGGCCAACCTGTTGTCCGTGCTCGCCCCGGACTTCACCGTCCTGCTCGCCTCGCGGTTCCTGGTCGGCATCAGCATCGGCGGTTTCTGGGCGCTCGCCGCCGGGATCGCGGTGCGCATGGTGCCCGCCGCGTACGTGGGCCGTGCGACCGCCATCACGTTCGGCGGCGCCACGGCCGCCAATGTCCTGGGTGTGCCGGCCGGAACCCTGATCGGGGAGTTCAGCAACTGGCGGGCCGCGTTCGCCACCGTCGGCGGCCTCGGCCTGCTCGTCGTGGGCGCCCTGCTCGTCCTGCTGCCGTCGCTGCCCGCGAGCGACCCGGTCCGGCTGCGCACGCTCGGGGCGCAGTTGCGCAACCGTGCCGTCCGCGCCGGGGTGCTGACCACGTTCCTGCTGGTGGGCGGTCACTTCGCGGCGTTCACCTTCGTCAGCCCGGTGCTGCAGGACGTCTCCGGCATCAGCCAGAGCATGGTCGGCCCGCTCCTCCTCGTCTTCGGCGCGGCCGGCATCCTCGGCAACTTCCTGGCCGGCGCGCTGGTGGGACGTGACGTCCGCCGCGTGATCACGGCCATCGGCCTGCTGCTCGCCGTGATCCTGGCGCTGTTCCCGATCGTCGGTACCAGCCCCGTCGGCGGCGTCGCGCTGCTGATCGGCTGGGGCCTGGCCTTCGGCGGGGTTCCGGTGAGCGTGCAGACCTGGATCCTGCAGTCGGCGCCCCGGGAGGCCGAGGCGGCCACCGCCCTGAACACCTCGGTGTTCAACCTCGCCATCGCCCTCGGTGCCCTGTTCGGCGGTCTCGTCGTCGACGCCGCCACCCTCACCGCCGCGCTCTGGGTCGGTGCGGCGGTCGGCCTGCTGACCAGCCTGACCGTCTGGCGGACTCGCGGCACTACCGGCTGACGCCCGAACTGACGCTCGCCCAGCCGTGGGCCCTGGCCGTCCACGAGGTGGCGCGCAACATCCACGCGCACCCGACCCCCGGGGAGGTCCTGAAGGAGGCGATCCACGGCATCGCCGGACAAATGATCAATCTCTGGGACGAAACCCCGCGCGCACTGCGCGGATTCGAAGCACGTCACCACGCCATCGGACGAGACGCAACGCCTCGTTCGTCAAGACGGGAATGTCATGAAGGTTCTGCTCACCGGTGCCACCGGCTACATCGGCTCCGCTGTCACCGACCACCTCACCGCCGCCGGCCACCAGGTCGTCGCGCTCACCCGCGGCGCCGAGCCGCGGCCCGGCCGGGCCTGGCACGCCCAGTTGGTCGGAGACACCGCCGACCCGGCCTCGCTGGCCGGCGCGGTGACCTCCGAGATCGAGGCGGTGATCCACCTGGCTCCCCCGAGCGGCGACGCCGACGTCGACACCGCCGCCGTCGAGGCGCTCGCCGCTCCGCTGCGCGGCACCGACCGCCCCTTCGTCTACACCAGCGGCGTCTGGGTGCTCGGCGCCACCGGCACGGCCCAGGAGGTCGGCGAGGAGAGCCCGACCAACCCGATCGACATCGTCGGCTACCGCCCGCGGATCGAGCAGCGGGTGCTGGCCGAGGCCGCCGAGGGCGTGCGCGCGGTCGTCGTCCGGCCGGGCATCGTGTACGGCCGCGGCGGCGGCATTCCCGCCATCCTCGTCGACCGGGCCCGCCGGCAGGAGGTGCCCGAGTACTACGGCGAGGAGGGTGTGCGCTGGCCGACCGTCCACGTGGACGACCTGGCCGAGCTGTTCGTGGCCGCCGTCGAGCGGGCCGGGGCCGGCACCGTCTGGCACGGCGTCGGCGAGTCGGCCGTCCCGGTCCGTGACCTCGCCCGGGCCGCCGGCCGGGCAGCCGGGGTGCTCGCCACCCCGCACGCGGTGCCGGCGGAGCAGGCTGCCGAAATCTTCGGCCCGCTCTTCGCGGACGCGCTCGCCCTCGACCAGAGCGTCAGCGGCGCCGCCGCCCGTACCGCCCTCGGCTGGCGACCGGGCCGGCCGGGCGTGCTGACCGAGCTGGTGTCCGGCTCGTACCGGCCGGTCGAGGTGTTCGGCGCCCCCGACGGCCCGGAGACCGACGCCGAGGTGGCCGCGATCCGCCTCCTGGTCGCCGAGGTCGAGCACGCCCAGCGGAACGAGCTGGTCGACCGGTTCCTGGGCGTCTTCCGCCGGGAGGACCCGGTGTGGACCACCGGCCACGGCAAGCGGCTGTCGGGCTTCGAGGAGATCGCGGCCTTCACCCGGAAGGTGCTGCCCGGTGCGACGGCCGAGTCGTCCGCCGTCTACGACGTCGAGCGCGTGCTCTTCCTGCGGCCCGACGTCGCCGCGGTGAACGTCCGCCAGCAGCCGGTCCGCCACGACGGCGCCCGGATCACCGACCGGCCCGAGGGCCGCCCCTTCTACATCGTGGTCAAGGAGGACGGCACCTGGCGCATCGGCGCCGCCCAGAACACCGTGGCGGTCGACTGACGACCTGCACGGCTTGCAGGGCAGGCGCGGCTTGCACGGCAGGCTTAGCGCCCGAAGTGACAGCAGAGGAAGGTTTCATGACGCACCAGCAGATGTCCGATGCGGAACTCGCCGGACAGCCCGCCGCCTACTGGACCGGTGTCGCCTACGAGGCGCTGATCGCGTACACCCGGGCCCGGCAGGCCGAGAAGAGCTACACCCAGCCGCAGTTCTGGCTGCTGCGCAACCTGTCGGCGAACGACATCTCACCCGATGGCGAGGGGATGACCCTGCCCGAGCTGACGGAGGCCATGAGGTCCTACCTCCGGCCCGAGGACGACCTGGCGGCGGAGTCCGCGGTGCTCGTCGAGCGCGGCTGGCTGAGGCGGGACGGCGAGGACCGCCTGTGGCTCACCGGGGAGGGGGAACGAGCCCGGGTCGACCTGGCGCGCAATGCCCCCGCGATCCGCGCCGCCCTCCACGAGGGCATCGACGACGCGGACTACGTCACCACGGTGAAGGTGCTCCAGCAGCTGATCCGCAACGCGGGCGGGACGGTGGCCTGACGGGCCGACGGGCCTCGGATCCCCCACCCCTCGCGAGCCGGCGCGGGGTGCAGCCGGTCAGCCCGTCGGCCGACCGATCAGCCCGACCGATCAGCTGGGACGAACACCCCTGGTCCGGCCACCTGACGAAGTGGCCGGACCAGGGGTTTCGTGCCGATGGGGAGCGGCCGTGAGGGCAGATCCGACGCCTGGCCGCCCACCCGGAGGTTGCCGGCGCTGTCGGCCCATCGGACGCAACCGCGTGTGCGCTTCCGTCGCGCGGAGGCCGCCGTCCCGCATCGCGGGCCCGCGATGCGGGCGGACCCGCAGGGCCGTCCGCCGTTCGGCCCTCACCGGGGTGCCGGGCCGGCCGGTGGCGGACATCCTGGCACGGGTGGCACCACCCTGTCGTACCTCCCACCACGGGGGCCGACCTGGCGCCGTCCGGGACGGCAGGAGGGAGCGCAATGGGCCCGACCGATTCACCCACGGCCGCACGGGGACGTCTGCTGGCGCGGCTGGCACTGGGCTTCCTGGCGGGCGCACTGGTGGCCCTGGTGGCCGTACGCGGGCGCGGCGGCCTGCTGATCGTCGTCGTCGGGGTGGCCTGCCTGGTCGTCGCAGCGGCCGGGACCTGGTGGGTGGTGTCCCAGCACGGCACGCTGCGGGTGGTCGGGGCGCTGCTCACCCTCGCCGCCCCCGCGGCCGTGCTGGTGCTCTACGCCTGGGCGGACCTGTGGCCCGCCGCACTGGCCGCCGTCCTGCTCCTCGGGGCGGCGGGGCTCTGCGCCAGGGCGGCCCTGCGCGTGACCGGAAGGCCCCAGGGCATGCGGGCGGTCCCGTCCCGGGCTCCCCTGCATCCGGTGCTGATCATGAACCCGAAGTCCGGGGGCGGCAAGGTCGAACGCTTCGGGCTGGTGGAGAAGGCCGAGGCACTCGGCGCGCGGGTCGTGCTGCTGGACCCGTCCACCCGGACGGACGTCGGGGCGATCGCCCGCCGCGCCGTGGCCGACGGCGCCGACCTGCTCGGGGTCGCCGGCGGCGACGGCACGCAGGCCCTCGTGGCCGCGGTCGCCGCCGAGCACGACCTGCCGTTCCTGGTGATCAGCGCCGGCACCCGCAACCACTTCGCCATGGACCTCGGCCTCGACCGCGACGCTCCCGACCGGTGCCTCGACGCGCTCAGCGACGGCGAGGAACTGCGCGTCGACCTGGGCACGGTCGACGGCCGGCCGTTCGTCAACACGGTCTCCTTCGGGGTGTACGCGCAGATCGTACAGAGCCCCGAGTACCGCGACGCCAAAGCCGGAGCCACCCTGGACGCGCTGCCCGACCTGCTGCACGGCTACACCGGCCACCTGGTCGACGCACTGACGGCAACCGGCCGTCTGGAGGCCCAGCAGGCCCTGTTGATCAGCAACAACCCCTACGCCGCGCCCACCCCCGCGGCCCTGGCCGCCCGCAGACCCCGGCTCGACCTCGGCACCCTGGGTGTCGTCGGGATCCACGTGAGCAACGCCGCACAGGCGGCGCAGGTCGCTCTCCGCGGCGCCCGGGCTCCCGGGCTGAGCGTCCTGACGTCTCCCGAGGTCACCGTGGTCTCGGACACGGACGTCATCCCGATCGCCGTCGACGGTGAAGCGCTCCGGCTGCCCACCCCCGTCACCTGCGGCATCCGCCCCGGTGCGCTGCGGGTCCTGGTGCCCAGGAACCGGCCCGGTACGCCGACGGCGGCGCCGCCCCTCGACTGGCGCGAACTGCTCTCGCTGGCCCTCGGCCGGCCCCGGTCGGCCCCGGCCACGTCGGACCGCGCCGATGGCTAGCGCCCGTGACGTGGTGCGCGACCTGATGGCCCTCGACAGCGCCGTCTACGCCACGGTGGCCGCCACCGACACCCCGACACTCGACCGCGGCCTGCGACGCCTGTCGTCCGCCGCCGACCACTCCAAGCTCTCCCTGGCCACGGCCGGGTTGCTCGCCCTACGCCCCGGCCGGACACGGCGCGCGGCACTGCTCGGCGTCCTCGCCGTCGGGACGGCCTCGGCCGGCGCGAACCTGGTGGTCAAGCAGCTGGTGCGACGCCCACGGCCCGACCGCCTGGCGGCCGCGAGCACCATCGAGCGCCACGTCCCCATGCCCTCCACCCCCTCCCTCCCCTCCGGGCACACCGCCGCCGCGGTCGCCTTCGCGGTGGTCACCGGATCCGCTCTTCCCGCGCTCGCGGTCCCCCTCGGCGCGCTCGCCTGCGCGGTCGGGTACTCCCGCGTCCACACCGGAGTCCACTACCCGGGCGACGTGGCGGTCGGGGCGCTGATCGGCATCGCCAGCGCCGCCGCCGTGACGGCCGGCGCGAACCACTGGGCGCCGAAGCCCCCCTGCCGGTGACGGCGGATTCCAGGGGCTTCGGCACCCCGGCCGGTGACCGGCCGGGGGCTCGGGCGATCTGCGGCGGGCGCCCCGGCCGGGCGGGATCCCAACCCGCCTCAGCCCGGTGAGGACTCGTCCTGCGGGCCGGTCGCCGCCCGCGGCGAACCCGTACCGGCCGACGGGACCGGCCACTTGAGCTCGACTTCGAGTTCGAGCTGGCCATCGCCGACCTCGATCTCGATCTCACTGCGGAGTTCCTCGGGGATCCGCAGGCTCACCGTCCCGGGGCCGAAATCCAGCTTGGCACCATCGCCGTGCCGCAGCGCGTCGGCGATCGCCGACAGCAGGTCCGCGGCCTCAAGGCGCGACAACGACTTCTTCTGCTCGAACTTGAGGTCCTTCACGACTTCCTCCAACCCTCGGTGGGATCGCACGCCCCGAAGAGCCGCGCCGATCTGCCTCGCGGATGTTCCCGGCCCCGGGGGCCCGGGCTCGCGGAGCCGCACCCGGACCGTGCCGCCCTCGCCGGTCGAACCGCCGGCCTCTCCGCCGAGGCTCCCGGACACCGATACCTCCTCGGTGCCGAGGGCCTCCGGCTCCACGCCGGTGACGCCACCGTCCGTGTCCTCCCCGCGAAGGCGGGGCCGGGAGTCCGAGCCGGCCACCCGGGCGGGACCGGCCGCGCTCGACCGGTTGAAGGCCGCTTCCCAGCATCCCCCACCCGTGGGAGGAAATCGATCTGTCCGCCTCGCCGTGGTGTACCGGGCGGCGTGACGCGGACGAGGTGGGACGACACCGCCACGGCCGATGCCGGCAGTGGTCGGTCCCGGCAGTGGTCGGTCCCGGCCACGGTCGGTCCCGGCAGTGGTCAGTCCCGGGCGAGGGCGAGGACGGCGAGGTCGTCGGCGAGCGCGCCGGCGTAGGCGTGGACGTCGTGGGCGAGGAAGGCGACCAGGCGGTCCGGGGCGGTCGTGCCGAGTGTGGCCAGGCGGCGGGCCAGCGGGTAGAAGGCGCCGGCGGCGTCACGGGCCTCGCTCACTCCGTCGGTGTAGAGCAGCAGGGTGTGGCCGGGCGGGAGGGCCACGGCCGCGGGCCCGGTCGGCACCTCGGGCACGGCCCGCACCTCGGACACGGCGGCCGCGCCCGGCCCACCGGGCGCGGCCCGGCCGAGGCTGCCGAGGCCGAGCGGCAGCTCGAACGGGCAGCGCACCGGTGTGACGGTGTGGCCGGAGAGCAGCAGCGGCGTGACGTGGCCCCGGTTGACGATCTCCACGTACTCCGCGCCGGCCCGGTACTGGAGCAGGACGGCGGTCACGAACAGCTCCTCGTCGCCCCGGGCGGCCGCGTCGCGCAGCACCGCGCGGTCCAGCTGCTCGGCCAGTTCGACCAGGCCGGCGGTGTCGTGGGCGGTCGCCCGGAAGGCACCGAGCACGTCCGCCACCGTCCGGACCGCGCCGAGGCCCTTGCCGCGGACGTCACCCAGCAGCACCCGGGCGCCGAAGCGGGTGTCGCAGACCTCGTAGAGGTCGCCGCCGACCAGCACCTCGGCCTCGGCCGGGCGGTACAGGCCCGCCACCCGCAGCCCGCCGGCCCGTTCGGGGACGGGGCGCAGGACGGTCCGTTGCAGCGTCTCGGCCACCGTACGGGCGCGCAGCAGGGTGCGGCCCTGCCGGATCCGCTGCCAGGACAGGGCGGTGCCCATCACCCCGGCGAGCAGCGTGGAGATGTACACCCAGACGTGGTGCTGCTCGCCCAGGTGCCCGGCGCGATGGGCCAGCAGCAGCTGGAGGGCGAGGGTGCCGGCCGTGGCGCCCGCGGTGACGGCCGGGCCGTAGCTGAACGCCACCACGACCGGCAGCGCGGTCAGCAGGAAACCGGCCGCGACGGCGTCCGGGACGACCGCCTCGGCCGCCAGGTCGAGGATCACCAGGACCGCCGGGAGCCAGGCCACCCAGCGTGGCGGTTTCGGGTCCTCGGCCACCGGGTTCGGCGGGCGGGGAGCTGCGGGCACGACGGAGACCTCCTGGCCGGCCGGTGGGGGCACCGGTCCGGGGCGGACCGCTCCGGGACGACCGGTTCGCCCTTCCATGCTCCCCCAACGGCAGCGCGGCGGCGCCTTGCGGTGGTCCCGGCCGCAGGGGCCGAACGCCCCCGGTCTCCGCGGCGCCCGGCCGGGGTCAGCGCAGGGTGACCGGCCGGGGTCAGCGCACGGTGACCGGCAGGGTCTCGTAGCCGCGCAGGACCAGGCGGTCCCGGCGGGTGGACACGCCGCCGGGGGCCAGCCGGGGGAAGCGGTCCAGCAGGGCCGGCACGGCGACCTCCGCCTCCAGCCGGGCCAGCTGGGAGCCCAGGCAGTAGTGCGGGCCGCCGCCGAAGCTGAGCGGCTGACTGTCGGTGCGGCCCGGGTCGAACAGCTCCGGGCGGTGGTAGCGGGCCGGGTCGTGGTTGGCCGCGCCCAGCAGGACCACGACCACGGTCCCGGGCGGCGTCGGCACGCCGCCCACGGCGAGCCCCTCGGCGGCCGCGACCCGCACGGTGAGCTGGACCGGCGAGTCGTGGCGGAGCACCTCGTCGGTGAGCAGCGCGGGGGCTACCGAGCCGGTCCGCAGGCCGTCCATCACCGCCGGGTGGCGGAAGAGCAGGGCGAGCCCGTTGCCCAGCAGGTTGGTGGTGGTCTCGAAGCCGGCCACCAGCAGCAGCACCAGGTTGGCCAGCAGCTCGGCGCCGGAGATCCGGCCGGGGGCGTCCGCGGCGGTCCGGGCGAGGTCGCTGACCAGGTCGTCCCGGGGGTGGGCCAGGCGCTGCGCGACCAGCTCCGTGAAGTAGCCGGACAGCTCGTCGGCGGCCTCGTCGGCGGCGGTGAGCTCGTCGAGGTCCTGCACCAGCTCCAGCGCGATGGTGAGGTCCCCGGCAAGGCCGCGGAAGCGGAAGCGGTCCGGCCCGGGGACGCCGAGCAGCTCGCAGATCACCTCGACCGGCAGCCGGAAGGCGAAGGCGTCCATGAAGTCGACGGGCGAGCCGTCCGCGCCGCTCTCCGCCATGCCCTCCAGCAGCCGGCCGGTGGCCGCCACCACGGCGGGCCGCAGTGCGGCCACCCGGCGGGCGTTGAACGCCGAGGCGATCAACGAGCGGACCCGACCGTGGTCGGGCGCGTTGCGCTGGAGGATCGAGCGGCCGAGCAGGGTGACCGAGGAGTGCCGGGCGAGGAGCGGGTCGGACAGCAGCAGCGTCTCGGTGTCCTCCAGCGCGAAGGCCGGGTTGCGCAGCACCTGGCTCGCGGCGGCGTGCCCGATGGCCAGGACGGTGCCCGGCCCGGCGGTGGCGGCCGCGCCCAGCCCGTGCGCCCGCGCGTAGAGCGGGTACGGGTCCGCCCTGCCCTCGCCGGTCATCAGCTGCTCGATGATCGATGCGCCGTCCATCCGGTGCTCCCCTCCCGAGTCCCGAGCCCTGGCCTCTCAACCCTCCGCGGGCGGAGGGAAGTTCCCGTGCGGCCCCGGCCGGCCGTGCCCGGCCCGACTCCGGTTCGCCTGCGCCGGGGCGGGCGGTCGGTACGCTGGCCGTATGGAGATCTGGATCAACCCGCGCTGCGGGAAGTGCCGAACGGCGCTCGGCGAGCTGGAGGCCGTGGGCGCCGAGTACACCGTGCGGCGCTACCTGGAGGACCCGCCGACCGCTGCCGAGCTGGAGCAGGTGCTGGAGCGGCTGGGTCTGGAGCCGTGGGACATCACCAGGCTCGACGAGCAGTCCGCCAAGGACCTCGGGATGAAGAAGTGGACCAGGGAGCCGGGCGACCGGGCCCGCTGGATCGCGGCGATGGCCTCGCACCCGATCCTGATCCAGCGCCCGATCATCACCGCGGACGACGGCCACGCCGTGGTCGCCCGGACGCCCGACGCCCTCAAGTCGGTCCTGCCGCAGCGGGGCTGATCCCGGCCGGGGGGCACCGGTGGCGGGGCTCCCCTCCGTCGGTGCCTCCGCCTCCGCCGGTACCTCCGCCGCTACCTCCGTCAGTGCCGCTCTCAGTGCCGCCGCCGGTGCCGCCTGCCGCCTCAGTGCCGCTGGATGCGCTTCACCGGCTCGCCCGGGCGCCAGGACGTGATCCACAGGTGGTCCTCGCCCACGGTGGTGTGCACCACCTGCTCCAGCTCCAGCCGGAAGGCGTGGAACGGGCCGGGCGGCGGCTCCGGGAGATCGGCCTCCCAGGCGGCCAGCTCGACCTCGTCGGTGATCTCGACGGCGCGGCCGGAGACCTTGGAGTCCCCGCCCTCCATCGTCTCGTCGCCCGGGTGGGCGTGCAGCGCGAAGCGGCCGTCCCGCTGGAGGTCGCGGGCCTTCACCGCGCCGAACATCGACCCGAGGGTGAGGTCGGCGCCGACGAACTCCACCTCGGTGCCGCTCACCCGGGGTGAACCGTCCTTGCGCAGCGTCGCCAGGACGTGGTGCTTGTTGGCCTCGAAACGGGCCCGCACGGCGGAGGCCAGATCGGGTTCCTCGTGCTCGAAATCCTGCCAGGTAGCCATGGCGTCAGTCTGGCACCGGGGGCCGACAACCGCCGGTGCGGCCGCGGCGTTCGTCGGTGGCCGGTGCCAGACTGGCCCGGTGACCACCACGACCACGTACATCGCCTTCCTGCGGGCCGTCAACGTCAGCGGCCGGACGGTGAAGATGGAACGGCTGCGGGCCCTGTTCGGCGAGTTGGGCCTCGGCGACGTGCGCTCGTACATCCAGAGCGGCAACGTCTTCTTCACCACCGACGAGCCGGACCGCGCCGCGCTCGCCGGGCGCATCGAGCAGCACCTGACGGAGGCGCTCGGCTACCCCGTCCCGGTGATGCTGCGCACCGTGGAGGAGGTCGAAGCGCTGCTCGTCGCCGAGCCGTTCGCGGGCATCGAGGTCACGCCGGACATCCGGCTGGTGGTCAACTTCCTCTCCGAACCGCTGCCGGCGGACTTCCCCGTCCCGTACACCTCCCCCAAGGGCGACTACGAGGTGATCGGCGCCGACGACGGCACCGCCTACGTGGTGGTCCATCTCCGGGACGGACGGTGGAACGCCCCCGCCAAGCTCTTCGGCAGGTCCTACCGGGGCTCTGCCACCGCACGGTTCCTGCACACCACCGTCAAGATCCTGGCCGCCGCCAGGAGGAGCTGACGCGGCGCAGGACCGCAATCTGGACAGGTGGGGGCCGGTGAGCCGACAATCGGGCCATGACGTCTCCTGAGATCCGGACCCACGTGGTCCGGCCGTCCGAGGTCGAGCGCGAGCACGCGCTCGGAGTGCTGCGGGAGGGTGCGGGCAGCGGCCGGCTCTCGCACGACACCTTCCTCGGCCGGATGGAGCTCGTGCTGCAGGCCGGCACGCGGGCCGAGCTGGACCAGGCGATGGCGGGCCTGCCGGCCGGGAACCCGGTCGGGCGCTTCCTGCTGCGGACGGTCGGCCAGGTCTCGGCGTTCGGCGTACGACTGCGCGGGGCGTGGCGGATCGAGCGGCTGCCCGGACTGAGCCTGCCGCAGTCGGGGGAACGGAAGTTGACGATCGGACGGGTCCCCGGGTCCGGGCTGCGGCTGCACGACATCTCGGTCTCGCGCAACCACGCCGAGCTGCGGCGGGAGGGCGCCGACTGGGTGCTGTACGACCTCGGCTCGACCAACGGCACCCATGTGAACGGCCTGCGGATCGCGGGCGGGGTCCGGGTGCGCCCGGGCGACCAGGTCCGCTTCGGCAACCTGGAGTTCCGGCTCGCCTCAGGCTGAGCCCACCCCCGGCCGGGAGTCGGCGCGGAACTCCCCGGACGCGGAGGCGGCCTGACGGGCCACCGACCCCGCGTCGGCGATCCCGGATCAGCCGTCGGGCCGTCAACTCTGGCCACCGGGCGGGCTGTCGGGCGGATGTCGGACCGTTCGTCAGGGGCCTTTCAGGCAGCGAGGTCACCGGCGGACGACCGTACCCGGGGGCCCGGCGGAGCGGGTGTCGGTGGCCGGTGCGAGGATGCGGTCATGAACCAGGAGACCGAGCTCACCTTCGACGTACGGCGCGAGGCCGAGGAGCGTGCCCGCGAGTTGATCCGGTGCGGCTTCCAGGAGCAGGACGAGATAGCCGAGTCCCTGGTCGACGAGTTCGAGGACCAGGGGCTGGAGGAGGAGGACGCCGAGGAGATCGTCGCCCCGCTCTGGCGGGAGCGGCTGGCCGAGCAGGCGTCCTGGCCGGAGACGACCGACGTGGACCGGCTGGAGGAGGCGTTCGACGCCCTGGAGGATCAGGGCATCGTCGCGGCGATGGACTTCACCTGCTGCGCGAACTGCGGCTACCACGAAATCGGCGGCGAGGCCGAGGCGGACTCGCGCGGCTTCGTCTTCTTCCACCAGCAGGACACCGAGAGCGCGGCCGCCGGGCACGGGCTGATGCTGCGGTACGGCGGGTTCCGGGCCGAGGGCGAGACCAAGGAGTCGGCGGAGCGGCGCACGGTGGAGATCGGCCGCGAGGTGGTGGCGGCCCTGGAGGCGGCCGGCCTGCCGGTGGAGTGGGACGGCTCGCCGGCCAAGGCCATCGCGGTCACCCCGCTGACCTGGCTCAACCGGCTGCCCGAGTAGCCGTCGACGGCCCGCCGCCCGGCGGCGGGCCGCCCCTGGGGCCGGCCGGAGGCGAAGCCCGAGGGGGCCGGCCGGGGTCGACGACCCGGGAGCCGGCCGGGGGGAGAAAGACCCGATGGGGCCGGGGGCCCGGGGAGCCTAAGGGCCGAGGACCCGCTCGACGCCGGCCACCACGACGGCGAGGCCGCGCTCGAAGCGCGGCTCGAAGTCCCCGAAGAAGTCCTGCCCCGCGGCGGCGGCCAGCTCGTACGCGGGATCGATCGCGGCGGCCCGCTGCTCCGCGTCGTAGCCGGGCGCCCGCTCCCCCGGCACGGGGTGGACGGCCTGCTCCTCGATCACGAAGCCGATGGTGTACGCGTACCCGGTGGTGAACGCCTGCACGGCATCGGCGAGTTCGAAGCCGGCCCGGGTGAGGACGCCGAGCAGGGCGTGCTGGCCCTCGGCGTGGCCCTGGTCGGTGAGCCTGGTGCCGCTGAAGACCTTGGCGCCGTCCCGGTAGCCGAGCAGGGCGGTGCGCAGGCCGCGACAGGTTCCGGCCGGCGCCTCCTGCCAGGAGTCCGGCAGGGCGGCGGGCCCGGCGGACATCCGGCGGAGCATCTCGGTGGCCATCTCGTCCAGCAGCGCCTGCATCCCCCGGGCAGGTGGCAGGGGCATATGCCACGCGCGTAGATCATCGGCCCGAAAAAGCGGCCGCCGGTCACTCGGCGGCGCCTCCCAGGATGCCCGCGGCGCCGTCCCGGATGTCGGCCCGGCCCCAGAGCTGCGCGGTGCAGCGCTGGTAGGTGGACTGCCAGTGCGGCCAGTTGCGGGCCACGTCGTCGTCGCAGTCCGCGATCAGCCGCTCGACCAGCGCCGGCTCGACGCCGTCCAGCAGCCAGGCGAGCGCGTCCGCGGTGCCGGGGCCGTCGGCGGAGCGCAGCAGGTCCAGCAGCTCGGGCAGGCTGCCGACCCGGGAGGTCTCCGTGAACACCAGCTCCATCCGCGGCAGCAGCTGGCGCTCCTCGATCCGCAGGTGGGTCTCCAGCCGGGCCGCGAGGTCCTCCATCGCGTAGGCGACCGGCCAGGCGCTGCCCGCGTCCCGGCTGGCGATCCGGACCAGGGTGCTGACCCGGGTGAACGAGTGGTCGAGGTTGTGGTGGTCCGCCTCCAGCCAGTTGAGCAGCAGCCGCAGCTCGGGCGCGAAGCGGCGGACGATCGGCCAGATCCGGGTGTCCTGCTGCTCGTGGTGGCAGGTCAGCATCGCGTTGACGAAGTGCCAGTGCCGCAGCAGCGCCTCGCCCTTGTCGTCCTCGCCGGGCTGGAGCAGCCGCAGCGAGTTGGGCAGCCGCGCCAGGTCGCGGCGGAGCGCGGCGTGCACGAGCCGCAGTCCGGCGAACCGGACGGCCTGCGGCTCCTCGCCGGCGGCGTGCTCACGGTCGGAGCCCCCCTGGGCGGGGGCTGCGGGCGGGGACGCTACGGGCAGCAGATGGCTCGGCATGGCACTCTCTTCACGACTTGGCACGGCTGGTGGAATCGCCATGGGCGGATTCGCGGCTGGCGGTAGGCGGTCCCACCACAGTGGCCGTAGTCGATCAGAGCCGAATCAATGTCCGATTGACGTGCAGGTCAGCGCCCTGTGGGCGCCCCGGAGGGCCCGGCGCCGAAGCCGACGGCCCGGCCC